>NZ_JBMFSV010000016.1:0-28431 GCF_049967375.1 Fervidicoccus sp.
GATGCTTTTAAAACTTCCTCCTTTTCATCGAGGTTGAGCTCCACAGATAAAAAAGATGTATCGCTTTTGCTCTTCCTTATGTTATCCTCTACACTGCTTACCGATTCAACCAGTATCTTTTCAATATCTTCGATAGAGACCTTCTTGTCTCTTTTACCTTCTTCCGTTAAGATGCACCACTGCCAGTTTTTGTTACAGGTGTTGAAACTTTCTGATAATATTTAGACAGCAATCCTCTCAATTTTTCCTGAAGGGTTGAAATCTGCTTCTTGAGATCTTCTTCATCTTTTTTAAATCTCTCATATATAAGCTCGTCAGTCTCCTTCTTTTCAGTAAGTTCTTTGACCAGCTTATCCCTATCCTCAGCAAAGAGGATGTTCCCTACGCTTCTATAGATTTTTGTCTCAGGTGGAATATTATTGAGAGTCTCAAGCAGTTTATTTATTTCTTTCAACTCGCTTTCTACTATTAATCTCTGGTTCAACAAATTATTGTACTTTTCTTGAAGCTCATCGAGCTGTTGAGCAACCTGTTCTATCTCGGGCGGAACTTTCTCTGCCATACATTATCAACTCCAAATAAATAACTATTATAGAAGATTGAAATTTTTGCTTAATAAATTCTTATGGTTTTTAACAGTTCGCTTTTACATCAATCGAAAGCATGCCTTTTTAAGATGAAAATGAAGTTTAGTATCTTTAAGGTGTTACTTCTCATTCAAGCTCTGATGTTTCTCTTCGTGCATTGATGAATTTTAAACCATAGCTTTTGGAATATGGGTTAGTTTTGAGACAAAACAATAGAGTTCATTCTATGGTCAAGAAAGAATCTCTGATCGCTCTTGCCTTCATTAAGATGAAAGATCCGATCGCGAATAGATGCAGGAACATCCCTGCCATTCTGAGGAAAGGAGGCCAGAAATGAAAGATCACACCTTATTGCATAGAGGAGGTTGCAGAATTCAAGGAATCATTAATAGCTTTTATCAGATAAAGATACGAGTTCATGAGAGCTTTAAAGTCACTTATTGTTTCCGTTTCCATTTTAAGAATGAGCTTCTTTTCTTCCGCATTATATTCCACAAATACCTTCCCTTTTTTCTGGTTTACAAGAGAATCTGCTTCCGGCTTGAGAGATTCGAAGTAGGCTTTGAGGAGTTTCTCGTTTTCATGGTGAATTTCTAAACTAAAAGATATCTTCTCAATTTCCTCCTTCTTTTCCATCGCTTTCACTTTCACTGACGCTCATATATTCTCCTACTTTTTTAACCTTTCCTATAAAAATTCTTGGACCAACATATTCATTGCTGCCAGATTTTTTAAAATTTAACATCCACCCCGAATTCGGATATCCCTTGATTTGAATTTTCAAGACGTTGCTGCTTTCAGCATTGGGAATAATGCTGCTTCCGAACATCTTTATCAGCGCAAAAGTCAAGTTTCTATGCTCTTCGTCAGGAGGGAGGCTGCCTTCTATTATTGCATCATCCACATATCCAGGAGATGATGGTCTGTTCGCTTCCCTCGCAAGGGTCACCCCCTTTATGAAGAGGGTATAAGCGTGAAGTACCGCATTTTTGATCAAATAATCGGATACGTCATAAATCCTCATTATGCTTGGGTTTCCGTTCTTTTCTCCAATAATGACGAACGTCGTGCTCTTTTCGCTTATGGTTATGTCAACTAAATCCTTGAAGGTCAGCTTTCCTCTGTTTACCTTTACAAGCCAAGGCGCCAAGCTGATAATGTCCTTTAAAAAGCTTCTTACCCTCAAAGAAGGCTCTCTTGATGTTGAAAAAATAACTTTATTGACCAAATTCAACACGCATTTATGAGACTTCTCTTTGCAACTTTAAAAAAATTCATCTTGTGTTAATACTCTTTGGAAACATTTTGTTCAGTCCAGTCCTCGGGACATATGCTCCTCCTGCCCAAACGTTGCCGCACTTTTCACATTTCCACAGACCTATGCTTATTCTTGTTACTTTTCCGCTCATACCGCAGAATGGACAAACGTGAGGGGCATACCTCTTTTCCATTATTTCCTTATACTGCTTTCTTAAAGTCGACCCGTATCTGGCTCCAAACTTTCCTGCAATACCGACTATCTTTGTTCTTCCCATCTATATTCACCATTTGCTCTTTTTAATTAGTGATCTTAAGGATTTTAAAAATTTACCTTTATTAGCTCATATGAGTTTTGAAATCTCACCTAAATATATTTTCGCCGTCTTCCATGCAAGGTCGATCATCTGATTTATGTCGTTCTCGTCTAAATACCCGATCCCCATTTTCTGCATTCCGGCTATTATCCCATCTTCTGTAAACGATACTGACAGCCTAGCATCTGAAACATATTCTTCCTCATCAGTTGGATCTGCAAGATAGTAGTTTCCGATTTTGGCAATAGTTGCGGTGATAATTTTCTTTTTCACGTTTAAGTTGCCCTTGTACTCGTTTTCCTTTTTTACGAAGTTTCCTCCATCCGCTTCTTCATATACAGGTATCCTTGTATTCATCAGAGCCACTAAGCTTGCTATAGCTGAGGCATCGATGAGGTTTCCGGAGTGATTCAACACATATATATCGTTCCAAACGACGAGTACCTTCTGTCCTGGAACAAGCGCCAATTCTCCTAGACCAATCGCCTTGGACTCTCTGTAAGATCTATCAATTATTCTTGCAAGCTCATATGCGTTCTCATCCGGTGGCCCAGGCTCAAAGGCTGGAGATGCTAAAGGGACGAACTCGGCGTTTACCATCAGCACTCCTTCATTGGGATTGTCAGGATATGGTGCACCAGGCTCCACCTTCACCCCTACAAGCACCAACGTATCGCCCAAATACACTAGAGCTGAACCGTCGGACTTTTCAATGTAGTTCGGCACAATTGTTATTTTCCTTACTTCATCTAAAGCTCTTCCATCTATCCTCTTTCCAGTTTCGAGTACAGATATAATGGTTTCCCTTTTCATTTTTGGTATAAGCGGATATGAAGTAGGTGTTACACTCATGCTTGCTCGACCTCCTCCATTGATGAATATTTTTCTCTGAGCGCTTCTTTCTGCATTATATATATTTCCTTTATTGCTTTTTGAGCCATCTTCAAAGCCTCATTAAACTCATCTCTTGTGAGCGTGCCGTTTAGCTGAAGGAGCACTATCTTGTTTAAATTCGGCATTATTGCTACAGGCATATCTGCCTGCCCAGTGCTGTCTTCTATTTCGTTTATATCAAGGACGAGCACTCCATCGACTTTGCCCACAGCAACCCCTGCTATTAGATCCTTCATTGGGATTCCAGCATCTGCGAGAGCCAAGCTAGCAGCTGTCAGGCTTGTTGTCCTCGTCCCTCCGTCTGCCTGCAAGACCTCAATAAAGACATCAATCGTAGTTCTTGGAAACAGTTCGCTGAAAACAGTAGCCTCGAGAGCCTCTCTTATAACTTTTGAAAGCTCTATCTCTCTTCTTGTCGGAGCTGGGGATTTCCTTTCTGAAGTGCTGAATGGAGCCATATGATACCTTATTCTCAAGATTGCTCTATCAGGTAGTGTCATGTGCCTGGGAAGCGCTTCCCTAGGGCCGTAAACGGCTGCCATGACCTGCGTTTTTCCATATGAAACTAGGGCCGAACCCTGTGCATTCTTAAGTATTCCAACCTTCATGGATATAGGTCTTAACTGGTCAGGTCTCCTACCATCAACCCTTAATCCGTTTTCATCTATTAGCTTTCTATTACTGTTGTGCGACATCACCTATCCCTCTTTTCTGTTTTTCAATTTGTATAAAATTAATAATCTCTGAGGAGGTAATGGAATATAAATCAACGCTTTCAAGCTTCTTGATGGCCAAAACTGCAAGGTCTTCTAAAATGGAATCGGTTCCCTTTATCCAAACCCTCCCATTGTTGGATATTAATATTTCGGTCTTCGTTTCCTTTACTATAGCCTCTACTAAAGCCCTTTTCCTATTAATGAGAGAATTAACTGCATGCTGGGCTATGTCGATAACTTTGCCTCCATATATTTTTCCCAAACCCTTTCCCCTCATAGTCAAGAGCGGATCCCTGAGCCTGTCAAAGCTCAAAACCTTAAGAGCTACGAAGTCGCCTATGCTGAGAAACTTCCTCATCGTGTCAACGGTTGCATGTGTTTGCCTTAGAGGAGTTTCGCTCACCGGTAGCTGTCCTTCATATGGGCTGTTGAGATCCACATCCCAGTAAGTAGGACCGACATCAGTTATAAGTCCGATGACAAGATCGTTTGGCTTTGGAATGTATATCTGCTCTTTTGGATAGAAGAAAAGCTTGTCGTCTTTTATCTCAACCATTCCTATTATGCTAGAGTAGTACTTATTTCCAATATTATAAATGTAAAGTGAGTTAGTTTCGATTTTCCCTTCTCCTACCAGATCTCCTGGGAGCACTATATCTCTTTGCTGAACGTAAAACACAGGCTTTTCCATTTCACTCAATTTTCAACACCTTTACAGATACTTCACCTTTTGTGAGTTTATTTAACTTGTCTATTACCTCCTCTTGCATACCTGCTGGAATTTCCAGTTCAAATGTCACGCTTCCATCCTGGTTCCAATTAGTCTTGTGAACTATTCCCAAGGTTTTCGCGTTGCTATACGCTTTGCTCGCATACGAAGAAGGTATGTTAACTTCTAAAAGGGCTTTTGCCATTTTTATGGGTATCTGCCTAGCTATAGCCTTAACTATGTTAATAGCCTGCTTTTCCACTGATTCGTTCAGATTCACGCTCACTCTAGCCTCTTCCATCGCTTTTTCTATCCTCTGCGGGGGTATTGGAAGCTTTGTAGTGGGGTCAATTGCATTCCTTGAAATATAGGTGATGATCATTTTTCTCTTCGATTCAAGCATTTTCCTCCTCTGCTCAGTTGTGAGCTGGAGCTCCCCTCCTTTCAATATCTTTTCAGCTACAGCCAAAAAGTCCTCCGTACCGAAAACAGACTTAATGTCTTCTGGAGAGGCTTTCAATCCCTTTTTCGCGTCTTTATAAATAAACTCGCTTTTTACGACTTCTTCTATATTTGGCTTCCCACTTTCTTTATATTCAAATACTAATTCAGGATCGACAAGTATCTCAAAGTGCTTTCCCTTCGATTCATACTTAGCAATAATATATTCTTTGCTCGACATTTTAATCACTACAGATATATTTTATAAATATAAAGTTCATGTTTAAATTTGTTGATTTCGATTAATATTTTATAAGTAATTATTGATTTATCAAAGATAAAGAAATTTTTCTTTGTCGGACTTTCGATCTTGCACGCTTCTCTTTTCCAAGCATTATTAGTTAAATAATTTCACGAACTTCAAAACTCATTTTTCTTTAAGGGGAAACTTTTTCAGGCTGTATTAAGATTTATAAACTTTTTTAAGCTAAGTTCCAAAAGATAATACTTTAAAAATATTAACTTCAGATTCCCTTTCAATTACGATCTGAAGTTTAATGAGTAAAATAAGATCAAAACCATGAGGTGAATTGCTTGTCTTTAAATGAAAAGCAACCAAGCCAAATAATCGACCTTGGTGACCAGCTGTCTTTGGAAATTGTAAATGATGTGAAAAACCCCTTAATAGGAAGAAGGGAGATCTCAGGATACGTCTACCATCAGGGAAAGGGAACTCCCTCCTTAGGAGTACTTAGGACGAAAGTTGCAGAAAAGATGAAGGTTGATCTAGGAAGCATATATGTCATATCGCTTGTAACCGAATATGGCATCGGTAGGTCAAAGGTCCTTTTCCACATCTATCCAAATAAAAAAGCTGCTGAAAGGTTCGTCCCAAAGTACATTATTGAGAGAAACAAGACTCTTCAAGAGGAAATGCAAGAAGCAGAAGAGAAGGAAAAGAAGCAGAAGGAAAAAGAGCAGAAGAGTGAGGAAAAGAAGGAGGGTCAGTAAAAATGTCTCAAGTGCACAATTACTATGAATATGATTACAAGACAAAAACTATAAAGCTTAAGAACAAAAGATGCCCGAGATGCGGGAGCATAATGGGACATTATAAGGAACCTACTGAGAGATGGTATTGCGGCTCATGCGGATACACGGAGTTCTTGGAGAAGAAAAGCTGATTAGAGTATTAGGCATTGAGTCAACTGCGCATACAATTGGAGTTGGCATAGCGCAGAATAGAGAACCACACATCTTGGCGAACGAGAAGGATAAATACGAGCCTGAAAAGGGGGGAATACATCCAAGAGATGCCTCAAGGCATCATGCGGAAAAAATTGGCAGTATAATTTCAAGGGCACTGAAAAAAGCGAATCTTAAAATAGATGATATTGATGCGGTTGCAGTAGCTTTAGGGCCGGGGATGGGCCCCTGCTTAAGGGTAGGAGCTACAGCTGCAAGAGCGATCTCCAGCTATTTTGGCAAACCTCTAATCCCCGTGAATCATGCAATAGCACACATAGAAATAGGGAACCTTCTCTCAGGCTTTTCTGATCCATTAGTTGTTTACATTTCCGGCGGAAATACTAGCATTATTGCATATAAGCAGAAGAGGTACAGAGTTTTTGGAGAGACGCAGGATATAGCTTTAGGCAATTTAATAGATACTTTTGCCAGAGAGGCAGGACTTGCTCCTCCATATGTTGTGAATGGAAGGCATGTGGTTGAGCTATGTGCTGAAAGAAGCAAGGAAAAGAAGCTACTAGACCTTCCATATATTGTAAAGGGGCAAGATGTATCTTATGGAGGGCTTTTGACTTCCTCTTTGAAAATGATCGGAAAGGAGGACCTCGGAGATGTATGCTACTCTCTCGTAGAAATAAGCTACTCTATGATTACTGAAGTTGCAGAGAGAGGTTTAGCCCACACGAGGAAGAAGGAGGTAATTTTAACTGGAGGAGTTTCTGCTAGCAAAGTTCTCACAGAAAAGCTTGAGAAGATGAGTGCTCTTCATGGCGCGAAATTCTTTAGCGTTCCTCCGGCATTTGCGGGAGACAATGGAGCGATGATCGCCTGGACCGGCTTGCTAGAATATGTTCATGGAATTATCATCGATCCTTCAATGGCTTATATATCACAGAGGTGGAGAGTAGAAGAGGTTGAAGTTGTATGGAAGGAGTGAGGTTAGAAAAAAAGCCTCTTTCTTGGGGGGCTGAATCCAATTTATATCTCATAGAGTATTTGAACGATGTCGCAGTGCTTAAAGAGAGAATAATTAAGCCTTACATGGACCCAAGGCTGGCCAAGTCTCTAATATCGAAGAGGACGTCCAGTGAAGCGAGAATTTTAATGGACTGCATAAAAGCAGGAATTCGAGTTCCATACCCATTGAAAGTTGATGCGGAAAACGGTCTGCTTATAATTAGCTATATTTCTGGTGAAGTCTTCAGAGATTATTTAAATGAGAAAGGCTTTGACGAATTAGCAAAAAGCATCGTCTTTGAAGTCGCGAACAGCATTTCAAAAATGCATAATCTGGACATTATTCATGGCGATCTGACAACTTCAAACATTATTATAAAGGATGGCAATGCATTCATTATTGACTTTGGCTTAAGCTTCAGGAGTAAAAGGGAAGAAGATAAAGCGATGGATCTGAGAATATTTGAAAGAGCTGTAGAGAGCACTCATCCTGAGTATAAAGAAAAAATTTTAGAACCGTTTTTTAGCACCTATTTTAAAAATGCTGCTGGCTCTGAAAAAATTAGAAAAAGCCTGGAAGATATAAGGCTCAGAGGTAGATATGTACGTGAAAGAAGGGGAGAGATTTGAGCACATTCACAATTTACTTCGCATCAACAAACAAACATAAATTCATGGAAATCAGTAAGATCTTAAAAGCCTACGGCATACATGTTGAACATTTAGAAAGAGAAAAAGTGGAAATCCAAGCAGAAAGCGTTGAAGAAATCGCTCTATTTGCAGGAGAAAATCTCTTCTTGAAAGAAAAAAAGCCCATTCTTGTTGACGATACCGGGCTTTACATAGAGGCACTGAACGGTTTCCCAGGTCCTTATGCCGAGTATTTTCTAAAGACGGTTGGTCTTGATGGTCTTCTTGAACTGCTAAAAAACAGTGAAAATAGAAAGGCCTGCTTTAAAACGGCAATATGTTTTTGCTATTACGATATAAAGAAAATATTTGTGGGAGAGCTCTGCGGAGAAATTGGAATGGAGAAGAAGGGATACTTCGGCTTTGGATACGACCCAGTCTTCGTTCCAAACGGATATAGCAAGACACTTGCCGAAATGAGTATTGAAGAAAAGAATAAAATCAGTCATAGAGGAATTGCAGCTAGGAAGTTTGCCGAATGGTTTACAACTGAAACCCTCCCCTTTTAAGGTGGGGAGGAGGTCAGAACCAAAAGGACCGCCTTTTGAAACAAGTAAAACAAGGACAAAATGATTATAAGCTTACCCTATACAGACGTCTCCATCTTGCTATGGACATTTCCTGTCTGCAGGCTCTAAAAGCTTCCCGAACCAAAAGCGAAATGCTTAGAGAAGCATTATAAATTTTTCTATAAGGTATTTATTCACCCCTCACGGAAGGGAATATTTCTTCCAAGTTAAAAAGAAGGAACATTCTATTTTTAATTTGCAATTCAAATAGACAGCGCAGTTTAATATATACTTTCACAAAACATTTTATGTGTTATATTTATGTTTTTATTTTAAAATTTCTTTTTTAATATTTTTTCTAAAAAAACTAAAAATTTAAAAATGCTTTTGCAAAGTACATAAATGGTATAACTTTTTAAAAAAGTAACACCTTTTCGTGGTTCATATGGTTAGTGAGACCCTTATAGAAAAAGCTAGAGAATTTCACGGGCATATATGCCCCTATGTTGTACTAGGGCTGAGAGCATCTGAAATAGCCATGCAGAGGCTAAATATAAAGAAAGCAAGTGAGGCTGAAACCGTTAATGAAGACATTATTGCTATTGTCGAATGTAACAACTGTTTTGCGGACGGAGTGCAGGTCGCTACAGGTTGCACTTTTGGAAATAATGGTTTGATATACATGGATACGGGGAAAAATGCCGTAACATTAGTAAGAAGGAGAGACTGGAAAGGGATTAGAGTATATGTAGACAGTGAAAAAATGAAGAAGCGATACTTTAGCGAAGAAGCAAGCAGGCTTTTTGAGAAAGTCATAGCAAGAAGGGAAGGCACTAGTGAAGACCAAGAAAGGCTGAGAAAGCTTTGGAACGAAATAGGTTTTGCGTTAAGGGATGCACCAGAAGAGATATTCAAAATTGAGGAAGTAAAAATTTCGCCAGTAGAGAGAGCGCCAATATTTGAAACGGTTAAATGCGATTTATGCGGAGAGCTAGTTATGAAAACTAGGGCAAAAGTAGTAAATGGTAAAACTTTATGCCAGACCTGTGCTGGAAGTTGTAATGCTGTGGTTGGAAGAGGAATTGTTTTAGACTTCAAAACGCCTTTCGAAAAGAGATTATAAAGATGTGGTAAACTATGAATGTAAGGACTGTTGTTCTTACGGCAGTTGTCCTTATTTTAATAATTGCCTTTTGCTGCGAATATTTCTATACCCATAATCCTTCTTCAGCTCAAGAGAAAGTTTCGCTCCAAAGATATGTAATCGACGATGCAGGAAGAAATGTAACCTTGCCTGCAAACGTCAGTAGGGTAGTTGCAATCGGTCCTGGAATGCTGAGACTGATTTGCTATCTTAATGCAACGGACATGCTGGTTGGGATCGAACAGAGCGAGTTACAGTGGGGACCTACTGGAAGGGACTATGCCATGGCCTATTATGATGAATTTAAGAATTTGACGGTAATAGGTCCAGGCGGACCAGGCAAGGCACCTAATCCTGAATTACTACTAAGTGTAAAACCGGACCTTATAATAATGAGCGAAATATACTGCCAATTCATTGACCCAGATACGCTTCAGAGAGAAGTTAATGCGACAGTTATTGTCTTAGATTATGGTCCGGCCGGATATCTTGATTTTAAAGAGCTCAACAATTCTCTTACTATTTTGGGAATAGCACTAAATAGAGAAGATAGGGCAAAATCCCTAATAAACTACATTCAAAGCATAGTTGATGATCTAAACAACCGAACTAATAATATTACTATGAGGCCAAAAGTATATGTTGGAGCAGTGTCATACAAGGGAGCCCAGCCATTCACGTCAACACAGTCTCCGTTCCCCCCTTTATCGCTGTTGAACACTAAATCAATAGCCGATAACTATAGCAATAAAACGGGGTTTGTCTCCTTAGACTTCGAATACTTGATTTCTGAACAGCCGGATGTTGTGTTTATAGATGAGGGAAACCTGCAATTGGTGAAACAGAGCTTTGAAAGCAATCCGTCTCCATACCTTCAATTGAATGCCTTCAGAAATGGAGAAGTCTACGGAATTCTTCCCTTCAATTACTACGATACTAATATTGCAACAGCTTTAGCCGATGCATACTATATGGGAAAAATCTTATATCCTGATAGATTTAAAGACATTAATCCCGCAGAAAAAGCTAATGAAATTTTCAATGAGTTCCTCGGAAAACCGCTTTATCAGGAATATAGCGCTGCTTATGGAGGCTTCAAATGTCTCTCTAATGCTTTTGGGTGAAGTCCGTAGTGGCCATCTTCAAGCATAGAAAACAACTTGTGTTTTTTCCCTATTATTACTAGTTTTTTTATCTGTACCACTCTGCATATATCTAGGATATTATAAAGCTTCAATATTTGAAATAACTAGAGTCATTTTTAGACCTGATAATTCTCAGCTATCTATAGTTGTCTGGGACCTTAGAATTAAACGAATACTAGCTGCAATCATAATAGGAGCTATTTTAGGAGGATCGGGAACTGCTGTCCAGGCCTCTATGCGTAATCCGCTTGCCTCTCCCTTCACTTTAGGGCTATCTTATGCGGCATCCGTGGGAGTAGCTATCGGTCTCTTAGCTCTTAACGAGGGAAGTATTTTAAGATATCAAATTAATATTCAGAATCCTTTCATAATAGCTTTTTTTGCGTTCATTTTCTCTTTAATTCAAGTACTTATCATATTGTTATTGGCTTATAAAGCGGGGTTGAGCTCCATATCGCTAGTGCTTTCTTCGATAGCGATCTCATTCGCGTACCAAGCACTTTTATACCTCATTCAGTATTTTTTCCTTAACGAAATTTACGTTTCAACAGTAGTATTTTGGACATTCGGAGACCTGGAGAGAATATCTTGGGAGGAATTAAAACTCATTGCGATCGTATCTCTATTGATAGTTATACCGTACTTTGTTTACAGAAGCATTGATTACGATGTAATTATAGGAGGGGACGATATAGCTAAATCTTCAGGCATTAATCCGAGAAGATTGAGATTTGAGACTATTTTTATAGCGGCATTAGGCGCATCTCTCGCAACATCATTTGTCGGTGTTGTGGGATTCGTTTGCCTATTAGCACCTCATATTTCAAGGTTCCTTGTTGGAGGAGGGCACAGATATCTGATGCCAACATCTATGGCTATGGGATCACTAATACTTTTGTGGTCTGACACCCTTGGAAGAATAATAATTTCTCCCGTAACGATACCTGTAGGTATAATGACTTCTCTGTTAGGTGTTCCGTTGCTCATATTTCTTTTAATAAAAGGTGAAAAGCATGGTTATAGAGATTGAAGTCAAAGATGTAAAAGTATACTATAAAAGCACAAAAGCTATTGATGGAGTTTCGCTACATATTAAGAAAGGAGAAGTGCTTTGTGTAATTGGACCAAATGGAGCTGGAAAATCTACTCTTTTGAGAGTAATAAACGGCATATTGAAGCCAAAAATTGGAACGGTTTATGTTGATAAAAGATCTATCTATGAGATCCCTCATAAAAGTGCGGCAAAGATATTTGGATATGTACCTCAAAAGTTACATTCATTTGGAATGATAAGTGTATATGATTTCGTTATGACGGGAAGGAAACCTCACATTGGTCTCGTCCCGACAAAAGCTGACGATGAGCGCGTTTTTAAAGCACTGAAGCTGGTGAACATGGAAAATTTTGCTGAAAGGACGCTGGAAGAGCTCAGCGGAGGAGAGTTGCAAAGAGTGCTGATTGCTAGGGCTTTAGCTGGAGAGCCAGAAGTTTTGATTTTAGATGAACCCACAAATAATTTGGATTTAAAACATCAAACTGAGCTTCTAAATTTAGTTAAGGTTTTGCGCAATGAGGGATTAATAGTTATCATGTCTCTACACGATCTCACACAAGCTTATCGCATTTCAGATAAGGTTCTATTAATGAATAAAGGTAGAGTAGTTGCGATCGGAGAACCGAGTAAAGTATTAAGAGCAGATATCTTGTCAAGAGTATATGGGGTCCCGATAGCAATTTTAAAAGAATACAAAATAGTCACGACGCTCTGACCTTCAATCTTTTATACATAAATGAAATGCTTCCGATATAAACTCATTTTCATATCAAGCCTATAACAATGATTTCTATACATTCTTAAAAAATTTAATGATCAGCACTCAAGACCCATTTCATCCTATATCGTCAAAAAGCGTTTGCTCATCATCTTTAATAAAAATTAGTTTTTCTAGTGAACTGCCACCAGCTTTCGCAGGCGGCTTCCTGCTTCAGCTACCAGACTATGTCCCCTGGCTCTTTCTCAGCCACGCAGCGATAATAATTGCGATGAGGGAAAATATAAAATTATCGGTTTTCATTTTCAGCTTTCCCAATGGAGAACTCACCCGATAAAGTTAAAAAATCTCGCTATTTTTCGATTTTAATAAAAAATTTGAAGATGTGTAGTCCCCATTTTTCTCAAGATCCTGCAATAAGCTATTTGGACAAAACAGGATTAAGTTATTTCAATCTATAGGTAAACAATATAACTCAATATATTTTAAAAAATAAAATATTTTGGTGATGCCTTTGGAGCGAACTTTAAGGCTTTACGACGTTCTTAACGAATTGCAAAAATGCAGGTAAGTGCTCTCTGAATATTGCAGATATATTGGAAGATAGAAAAATAGAAGTGCCTTCAGAAAAGTTGAATGAAATTTCAAAAATACTCAGGAATATAGGTGAGCCAAATAAGCTTAAAATTCTCTTTCTTCTTAAGAATGGACCTCTACCTGTCTGCGTTATTTCCTATATTTTAGGTCTGGATCAAACTCTCATTTCGCACCTCTTAAAGACCTTAAGAGATTTGGGATTAATTGAGTATTCTAGAAAAGGAAATTTCAAGCTTTATAGCCTTTCTGAAAGTTCAATAAAGGTCCTCGATCTGCTAAATGAAATTCTAAAATAGAAAAATATAACAGTTCTTCCACTAACTTTTTAAAAATTCAGTGAGGCATTATCCCTAACTGCAAATATAATAGTAAGAATGCCAGGAAGAATGTTATAGCTGATACAGGAACGCCTATTTTTATCCATTCCCACATTCCAACGCTTCTTTCCAGCTCTCCCCTCTTCTTCAGCTTGTCCATATATCCTGCCATGACAATATTGGCAGTTGATCCAATTAGAGTTGCATTTCCCCAGTAAGTACCGGCAAATAATATAGCCCACCATATTGGAAAGACATTTATGACTCCTTTTAAGGAATCAATTATAGGAATTACTATTGCTATAGCCAAAACATTATCCATAACGCTCGTTATCGCGCCGGCTACTGCACTCAAAATGAGCATTATGTATAATATGTTCCCTTTTGTCACAGACATAACTGCACTTGTAATTATGTCCGAAACATGCGTATATTCAAGCGTTCCGACGCTTGCAAACAGAAGGAGAAAGTACAAAATACTCCACCAGTCAACCTTCTTTTCCACAATATCAATTGCTCTATCATGAGCTATAAAAAGAGATGCAGACGCTCCGAGGAGGCTCATTCCAAGCAGCATTGTGTTCGTCTCAAGCCTCAAATATTCTTCAATGTAATGGTGAAGCGCTAGTCCTAAAATCACTCCGAAGAACACTATTGTAGGAACTATAAGTTTTTTGTGAAATTTAGCCATTCTTTTGATCTCGTTTTTAACCTCTTCCGGATGCTTTACCGTCTTTGCCTTCTTCAGCTCGCCTTCAAGGTAATACCTGCTTATTGCTATTGTAACGAGCGTAGCCAGGAGGCTGATCGGAAAAGCCCACCTCATGAAGTCCATAAAAGAAAGACCTGCTTTAAAAGCTATTAGAACACCGATCGGATTTCCTATCACAGTCGCGCTACTGCCCAAATTTGTAGTAAAAACGAGAAAAATACTCAGTGGAATAGGGTTCATCTCATAATACTTACAAACCCTTACAGCAATTGCAAGCATGAATATAATGCTTGCTACTTCATTGACTAAAGATGACATTATAAATGATAGCAACAGAAGGAGGAAAATTACAACCATTGGTCTGTCTAAGAAATTGACTATTATCCTTGCGGTAAGCCAGTCAAAGAATTTGTACTCTTCCAAAAACCCCACAACGATCATCATTGCTATTATAAGTGTCAATACATCAATGTTCGAGTAGTTTATAAAGTGCTGTATATCAAGGACGTTGAATACGAAAAGAAGAGTAATCCCCAAAAAAGCGAAAGCAACTCTGAAGTTCCAGTAAATAAATGAACCCGCTATAAAAATTGCTAATACTGTAACGCTAACAATTTGCTGGAGGGATAGGTGAAGCATATACGTCGCAAAAGCGGTAAAAGCGACTGTGATGATATATGATGCAACTTTAGCGTATTCTTTCACCAAATTCTTGCACCTACTATAAATACATTCAAAAAAAAAGCACTTGTAATTTTTAATGAAGAAGATATATTTAAAAATTTTAAAAATTAAAACGAATTATAAAAAATTTCTATCCTTTCGCTACAAGGAATTAATAATATTTTCCGGTTTTTATTAGCTAAGCGTGAGAAGTTCGCGTGGAATGGAGATACTTTCTTTAATAAGCATGATTTTTTAAAAGAATGGGCCCGCGGGGATTCGAACCCCGGACCTCCCGGTTATCAGCCGGGCGCTCCAGCCAGGCTGAGCTACGGGCCCTCGCTAGATACTTTTTAATTTCTCATTATTAAAATTTTCCTGTCTTTGCTTTTGTAGAAAAAGATAATAAGTTTATTTTTCTGTTTTATAAATAAATGCAATATTCTTATTAAATGCTACGAAAGAAGTTCTAAATGTTATTGTTTGCAATACAGGGGATTATAAAAGGTGAGCAAAATGAGCACTGCAAACCTCAATGAAGAAAAAATTAAAAATGCAATAGTTATGCTTACCAAAGTCGTCAATGATGTAAGCGTTCCTAGGAACATTAGAAGGGTTGCTACAGATGCGATAAACAAACTGAAAGACCCTTCACTTAGTCCTGGAGTGAGGGCGGCTAATGCTATCCAGGTGCTTGACGAGATAAGCCAAGATCCCAATATGCCCGTGCATACGAGAATAACGATATGGAATATAGTCAGCTTGCTTGAAACTGTGAGGGATTAAAAAATATTAAGTGCCTTTTTTCTTCTTTATTTCTTCTATCAATTTGGGAACAACTTCATACAGATCTCCCACGATGAAGTAGTCGCTGTACTCGGCAATTGGCGCATTGGGATCCTTGTTTATCGAGATCACTATACCTGAATCCTTCATCCCGACAGTGTGCTGGGGACTTCCAGATATTCCGATTGCAATATAGATCTTAGGCTTAACTATATTGCCGCTGAATCCTACCTGATGATCCCTAGATATCCAGTCATCGTCAACAAGAGGTCTCGATGCTCCAACAGTGGCATTTAAAAGCTTAGCTAGATCTTCTATTATCTTAAGATCTTCCTTTTTCTTGAGCCCTTTACCTACAGCAACTATTACTTCAGCATCTGAAATGTTGACTTTTTCTCTCGGAATTTTTTCTAAAACCTTGTAGCCAGTGTCATCAGGTCCGCTGTACTCTACTTTTTCCACTTCCCCTTTTCTGCTCGTATCTTTTTCTATCGCCTTAAAAGTCCTGTATCTAACTGTTGCCATTGCTGGCTTGGTCTTCGTCCCTATATGAGCAAAAATATTGCCTGAAAATGCCGGCCTAACTTGTATAAAGTTTCCTTTCTCATCTATAAACAGATCTGTGCAGTCAGCGGTCAAACCAGTTTTCAGCGCTGCAGAAATCCTTGGAGCTAAGGTTCTCCCTGTATTGGTTGCCCCCATCAATATAGCCTCCGGCTTTGCCTTTTCAATAACTTTTAGAAATGCATCTTTATAGTGCATTACATCAAACACTTTCAACTTTTCGCTATCAACAACATAAACCCTGTCCGCTCCATAATAAATGAGTTCGCTCGAGAGACTTCCGGCGTTATAGCCTAGAAGCGCTGCATATACTTTGCTTCCCTTCTTTTCAGCGAGCTCTCTAGCCTTTCCCAAAAGCTCGAAAGTCACGGGATGTATAACTCCATCGTGCTGCTCAGCAAAGACCATAAAGCCCGAATAATCTTCTTGGCTCACACTGCCCACCTCAGATCACTCCCTCCTTGGAAAGTATTTCAATAATCTTCTTAATTCCTTCTTCTGCATTGAAAACTTGCTTCGACCTAGGCTTTGGCTTAGGCACGATTATCTTGGAAACCCAGGTCGGTGATCCTTTAAGACCAAAAAAGTCGGGATTGGCTACGTCGGAAAGCTTATCTGCACTCCATACCTCAATTTCATACTTTTTAGCTTTAAGCTTGTC
Organism: Fervidicoccus sp.; assembly: GCF_049967375.1. Taxonomy (NCBI): domain Archaea; kingdom Thermoproteati; phylum Thermoproteota; class Thermoprotei; order Fervidicoccales; family Fervidicoccaceae; genus Fervidicoccus; species Fervidicoccus sp. Next base: position 16,687 of record NZ_JBMFSV010000016.1, read on the forward strand.
TTTAAGCGTTGGAACCCTTGGCTTAGCAACCTCTTTAGTTACTTGAATAAGTGCTGGAAGCCTGAGCTCAACTCTATATGGAGCTTCCTGCTCAGTTATAACTTCGATAGCTTTCTCCTTTATATCAATGACTTTTGAAACGTAAGACGCATGGGGTATGCCGAGCATTTCAGCAACTAAAGGTGGTACTTGTGCAGTATCGCCGTCGACACTTTTTTCTCCAGCTACTATCAAGTCTGGGATCCCGAGCTTTCTTATAGCAGAGGCCAAGGCATAAGCTGTAGCAAGAGTGTCAGCTCCTCCAAACTTTCTATCTGAAAGAAGTATTGCTCTATCTGAGCCTCTAGCTATGCTTTCTTTTAATGCATCAGCGGCATGTGGCGGAGCCATGCTTATTGTTGTTACAGTACCGTTAACTTTTTCCTTTATTTGTGCGGCGACCTCTAATGCATGGAGATCAAATGGATTTATGACCAGTTCGGAAGATTCTCTTTCTATTGTTCCCTTCTCAACATTAAACTTCACTTTTTCCATGTCTGGCACTGGTTTCATCAGTACTACAATTTTAAAACTACCTTCCATAATTGCATCATTCATATAATAATTTTTAATAATTAAGTATCAATTATTGTCAAAAACCTATATAAAACTTTTAAAAATTTTTTAAAATCTTTTATATTTTTTGAAAAAAATGTTTTTTTATTCTCTAAGAAGCTTTCTCGCTATTATGATCTTCTGGATCTCACTCGTCCCCTCACCAATGCTCAATATTCTTGCATCTCTATAAAGCCTTTCAACCTCTGCCCCTCTTATATAACCGAAACCTCCAAAAATCTGAAGCGCTTCGCTCACAATATAGTTTACAGCTTCGCTTGAGAACAGCTTTGCTGTTGCTATATCTGACGGTTCAGCGCGACCCCTATCCAGCATGTATGAGACATGATAAGTTAAGGCTTCAGCTGCTTTCATTTTAGCATACATATCTGCGAGCTTAAATTGAATTCCCTCAAAATCCGCTATTGGCTGATTAAATTGCACTCTGCTTTTTGCAAAGCTGAGAGAGACCTCTAATGCCCTCTTTGAAATGCCTAGAGAGATTGAAGAGGCGCCTATTCTTCCTATATCTAAAGATTTCATAGCAATCTTAAATCCTTCATTTTCCTTTCCTATTAATTCTTCTTCTGAAGCTTCCACGTCTTTAAAAGATATCTGTGAAACCGGTGCACCTCTCATTCCCATTTTTGGCTGCGGCTCAGAGATCTTTACACCCTGCCTCTTCGAGTCTATAATAAAGGCGCTGATTCCCTTGTTTCCCCTTTCGGGATCTGTCTTCGCGAAAAGAATGAGGTAATCTGAAATATACGCATTTGTAATGAACCTTTTTTCTCCGTTTATAATATATTTTCCTCCTTTCTTTACAGCATTGGTCCTTATGCTACTCACGTCTGAACCAGCTTGTGGCTCAGCGAGGGCAAAAGCTCCTATCTTCTCTCTTGACATTACAGGAAGGAGCTCTCTCTTCTGCTCCTCACTGCCTCCAAAGAGTATGCTTGATATGGAAAGGATATGAGCAATATAGGAAAAAGCAGTAGACGTGCAGTGCCTGGAAAGCTCTTCTGTAAAAAATGAGAAAGCCCTAAAATCCAGTCCTCTTCCGCCATAGCTTTCTGGGACGAAAATCCCCAAAAGCTTATCTTCCCCTAGTTTTAGCAGATTCCTCTTCACTAGATTATAGTCTTCCTTCTCATCAACCTCCATGGAATATCTTCGGAACTCGCTCAGCTTACTCTTTACAGAATCTATAAGATTTTTGTAAGTTTCTTCAGCATATATACTACTTTCCAAAGCCAATACCTCCATCTTATTAATAATTTTAAATTGCTTCTAAACGAGAAAGAGTTGAAGTACATAAACAATATTTATAATATTTTGTATCGCTTATAAATATTGTTTAAAAAAGGTGCATATCATGAGTAACAGTCTAGATTTTGATGCAATTGTTGTTGGAGGCGGTCCAGCAGGAGCCACAGCTGCATATTTCCTCGCAAAAAAAGGTTACAACACGCTGCTTTTGGAAAGAGGCAAGAGGTATGGCTCCAAAAACGTGTATGGAGGAAAGATCTACTCATACTACGTAAAAAAGCTGTTTCCTGAATTTGAAAAAGAAGCGCCTATCCAGAGATGGGTAAACAGAGAAAGGTACTCTATTACTTACAACGATTCCGCCGTAACGTTCGAGTATTTCTCTCCTCAAGCTCCTAGCTTTACAGCGTATCTGAGCGACTTCACCAATTGGCTATGTAAGAAGGCAGAGCAGCAGGGAGCGACTGTTATATCTGAAAGCAAAGCTACTGGTCTCATCAGAGAGGGGGACAAAATCGTAGGTATAGAGGCAGGAGAGGAAAAAGTGAAGGCTGATGTCACAATAATTGCCGAAGGTGCAAACAGAATACTTTTGGAAAAAGCAGGGTTAGTGAGACCACCTGACCCTATGCAGGTTGCAGTGGGGATAAAAGAAACAATAAAGCTCGATCAAAAAGCGATAAACGAGAGATTCAATATAGGAGATAATGAGGGTCTTTCTTGGCTGTTTTTGGGAGATGTGACCAACGGTCTCCCTGATGGAGCCTTCCTTTACACCTTTAAGGATGCTGTAAGCGTTGGGGCTGTCGTAACGTTAGGTACAGCAATTGATAGTATAAATGAGCACATATACAACTTTGCTGAAAAATTGAGAATTCATCCAGTTATGAGAAATCTCCTCAAAGACGGAGAAATAGTTGAATACGCCGCTCATTTAACAGTAGTTGATGTGGAGAGCTTCATCCCCGAAAAACTTTCAGGAAATGGCTACATGATAATCGGTGATGCTGGCGGACTTTTGGCTAATATGGGCTATACATTTAGGGGTGTAGACTTTGCCATGTATTCTGGGTACCTAGCGGCAGAGGCTTATGAAAAGATAAGAAATAATAAAGAAAGTTGGAATGCGTTCGATTCGATGGTGAGGAGCTCTTCGATGTTTGAAGAAATAATGAGATATAGAAAAGTGCATGAAGTTGTAAAGAATCCAAAGCTACTCACATCATATCCTAAGTTGCTGAGCGATCTTATGGCATCGAAATTCCATATAGAAGAGAAGACCGCAACGTTTAAAGATGCATTTTTTGAAACGCTCAAAAAAGATAACGTTGGAGTGGTATCACTGCTAAGAGATCTACTTAATATGGTGAGTTCGCTATGAGCACAAGTCAGATAAAAAAGGAGAAAAAAACGCTTGATGAGATAATGAAAGAAGATAAGTGGGAGGTAGACGAAAAGCCGCACATAGTTGTAGACTATGAACAATGCGAAAAGTGCCAGAGCAAGCCATGCCTGTATCTCTGCCCTGCAGGATGCTACACGTTATCGGAAAGCGGGAAAATAATGTTTAATCACGAAGGATGCCTAGAGTGTGGTACGTGCAGAGTAATATGCCCTCTCAAAGCAATAAAGTGGGAGTATCCTGAGCCGGGAAAAGGAATCCATTATAGATATGGATAATTTTTTATTCTTTTTTCACATTCTCTCCCTAAAGTGCGAGTGTTCATGAATTCCCTGCGTTTATTTGAAAATAGGTATTTTATCTACTGAGAAGATTAAAAGTTCAGAGACCTTTCTTGAGCGCTGAAAGAGCTCTATCGCTTTGTGCTCAGTTCTAACTCTCATTATCTGCATCCTTTGCATAAAAAATTTTTAACAATGCAATAAAAAGGCAAAAATCTTTACAACTTGCACATTTTCTCTTTATGCAATAGGGTTGAGATAGAAGAAAAATGAGCACAGAAGAACTGACCTCCTCCCCGCCTTAAAAGGCGAGGCTTTCAGCTGTAAAAGTTTTATTTATAGCACTTTATTAATGATGAGAATCAGCTTAAGATGCGGGGGGTGGGATTTGAACCCACGCAGGACTTCTCCATCGGAGCCTAAGTCCGACCCCTTTGACCATGCTCGGGCACCCCCGCATTAGGACTGCAATTGTTAATTCTTTTTATATATTCTTATTAATTTTTTGATATAGCATATTTGTTAAAATTCAACTTTCATACGTGTTCTTAGGATATTTCTTATTAACTAGAAATAAAGCTCTTGAACTTTGAGGCAAGCTCTTCTTTCTTCACGCTTCCTTCAATCCTTTCGTTTTTTACAATTGCTCCCTCCTTTACTAGAAATATCATTGTCGTCGGAGAGGCTCTAACCTCGTTTATAAAGAATGTCCTAGATGCCGCTTTTGAATCACACTCCCTAGCAAACCAATCGCACAATATTATATAAAACTTTCCTCTATCTTTGTATTCTTCAACAAATGAATACCACTCAGGATCAAACCTCCTGCAGGCTGAGCATTGAGTATTGTCAAAATAAACTACATAAATTCCATCGCCATTTTCCCCTGGCTGGAATGGCAGTCCATCTCTTCTCAGAAGCTTCCATTCTCCATTGTCAAAATAGTAAATTCCGTTGGGGCTGAAGGGACCTACCGGAAACTTTTTTCTATCAATGCTACTTTTTGAAGCTATTTCAGTTAAAAGCCTGTCTATCAAATCCCTAATATCATTCTCATTTGAGCTCATTGCAATCCACCTATGCAACTTTCAATAATTCTCTTTCCAATTTCTTCTAGTATATGACTTTCTTTTTGAAGCTCCTCAAAATAGTAATTGACCATGCATATGTCAGCCTTTCCCTCAAATTTTTTAAAAAACTCCTGAATATATTTTTTCTGCTCTCTTGCCATATTTCCAATTTCCTTGCACTCCTTCTGAACTTCTTCTCCGAACACCATATTTAAAATGACTTTCTCAACGTTTATTTTGTTCATAGTGAGCTCCTCATAAATGCTACTCGTTACCTGAAGGCCGTAGTAATCGGGAATAGAAACTATATATGCTTTATGGCTTGAAGAAGAGAGAAAGCTCAAAACTTCTTCAGCTATTTTTCTCCAGCTATCAATAAGCTCGGCAGGATCCTTCTTTCCTCTTCTAATTTTCTCCAATGTACCCTTAATTTTTAGGTACATCTTTGAGGCCTGACCGAGATGTTCGTAAAATTCCTTCTCCAGCCTTATAAGCCTAATGCTCCCGCCAGCTGCTGTAGTATCCCAAACTATGTAATCTGCTGACTCGTTCCTGCATAAGTTCTGAACGAAGTACATCAAGAATTCATCAGCTATTCCTGGAGCACCAGCAACATAATCAATTACTTCTCTTTCTACAGGAAAGATAGAAGATGCAACTTCATAAACTTCTTCGCCAAACTTCTTTATCCAAAGCTCTCTCACAATTTTTTCGCTCATTAGATATAGCTCTAGATTGTCCCCGCATTTTGCTTTATACTCTCTCCAATCGCAATCTTTTGAACCCCAGTAAGGAAGCGGGGGAGTAGGGTCAGTTGTGAGATATATCGTCTTTTTTCCTCTTAAAGCTAGCTCAAGAGAGAGGGAAAAAGTTAATGTAGTCTTGCCAACTCCCCCTTTTCCCCAAAAGCTTAAAACAGTTGGGCTCATCTTTTACCACCTTTAAATTTTTAGCTTACCTCCTCACCGCATCTATTCGTGTTGACATCCTTCATCTGCAGAAAAGATAGAAGTTCAGAGACCTTTCTTGAGCGCTGAAAGAGCTCTATCGCTTTGTGCTCAGTTCTAACTCTCATTAGCTTGCAAAGCTGATAACTGAGCTTAAATAAAGATTAAAACATTGTAAATATTTAAACCTAATTCTCGTCTTTTAGTGAGGGAGTTTCAGTTGTAAGCTTTAAGATAGAATGCAAATATCCTAAAAGAGATCCTAAAAGAAATGCATAAACTACTTCGGTTCTACCAATTAAAACTTCATATACAAAAAGAAGGAAGAAACCTGAAATTACAAAACTTAACACGAATCTTGTCGGATAAAAAAACACCTTAAGAAAGAAAGTCAACATCCAAATTATAATACTGCCTATCAATAATTCATATGACTTTAAAGAAAGGAGGGTATTTTTAAAATATAAGTCTATAATGATTAAAATAACTCCTGAAAGTATGCCTAAACTCGCTGTTTTCAGTACAGTTTTTTTGCCTTCTTTGCTATCGCTCAAATTACATGCACCCTTTATAAAAAACAGACACTTACAAGTTAACTTAATGATTTAAAATTATTTTTGTAAAATTTTTCTCATTTGACAAAATAAACGTAACCTTCTATGCCCTTCTTTTTTGAAAGAAGATTTTTTTCAGTAAGCATGTTTAATAATACACTTGAAAGGTTGCTTTCTAATATAGATGAAAGGTCTGAAGGCTCGATGCATCCGTTTATCCTCAAAAGCATGCTTATTTTTTCAGAAACAATTTTTGAAATTGAACCCCTAAGCAGTGGAAAATAAGTATTAATATATCCTTCTATAATTCCAGCATGCAATTCTGCAGGATGGCATGAGCTATATATCGAATCGTTGACAATAGTTTTCCTCAAGATTTTGGTTTTTAGCATAAGGTTATCTAAGGATATGATAGACCTTGTCCTCATTTCATATGGATTTGACGAATTCTTTATTTCCCTCAGCTCTTTCATCGATAAGTCCATAAATTCTTTTAATTTATAATTATTTGTCATCCCTTTCAATTGAGTAATTCCGCTTTCAACCTCACTAAAGCTATAGCTACCGCGATCTATATATTCTTTTTTTCCGATGAGGCTGAACAAGGACTCGCTTAAAGATAAAGCTATTCCGTACAAATAATAGGTGAGAAAGCTTGTAACAATAGTATCAATCGGTTTTGTAGAACTTCTCACTTCTTTATCCTCAATAATCATTCTCAGCGTATTGAGCCAATAAAAGACTCCTCCATATAATTCTCTGTTAGGTCTTCTGTACAGGACCCGCAACGGACAAATGATATTCGGATCAAAAATGCATCTAGCGCTTCCCGAATATGAATAACATTGAAGTTTAAAGCCCTTTTCTGGGCATCTATTTCCTTTTATTGTTACGGGGAGGTCTATTACATATAATAGCTTTCTATAAACTTTTAGAAGGGAAAAAGCAGCATATGATAGAAGAGGAAAATAATTACGAATTTCAAAGAATGACTGAACCGCTCTTTGATCGGACTGGCGGAAGTCGCTAAATGACTCTGATGGTATTAGCACTGAATTTTTATACCTAACTCCTAAGATAATACCAAAAGGAATAGACACTGGTTCAAAATTCTTAATTTTGCTATATTTAGAACTTTTCAGAATTTCAGATAGATTTATCTTACCTTTCATAACTAGCTTTTCCTTGCCTGAAGAAATGACATTTTCAAGTGACTCTTCTGCCTTTTCTAAGTATTTCCACTTATCAACTTTCCTTATTGGCATAAAGTCTTCTGCAAGCAACACTCCTTTAGAACATCTGTTCCTATCAATGCACTCTTCTATTTTCCTCAAAACATCAGATAGAACGAGCTCCTCCTTCTTATACTCGATGACATCATTTTCACATATATTTAGATAGCCGATGCTCTTGCAATTGATGCTTTTATTGCTTAATTCTTCACTCAATTAGCAACAGCCTCTATTAAAGAGATAACCGAAAGTATTTAAGCAGACTATTTTATATTAATTTTTAAAATTTAACGATCTATAAAGTTATTTGTAAATAAATATCAGTGGTCGAAAGTAATGAGAGAAACATATAGTGAATACAAAGCGAAGAAAGGACTTTTGAAGAGCCGGGTATTACTCAGTGACGATGATAAGATTGAAAAAATCGAGATAACTGGGGACTTCTTCATTTATCCCGAGGAATTTTTATGGATATTGGAGGAAAGGCTTAAAGGAACAAAATTTGATGAAAATGCGGTAAAAGAAGTAGTAACTAAGCTGATTGATGAGCTCGGTGCTGAATTTGTTGGAATGACTCCAGATGATCTCGTAAGAGCTATAATTGGTGGTGAATGAAATTGGGCGAATTGAGGGTATTACTAGAGGAAAGACCTGAGGATCCTTATATGAATTTATCAATTGAGGAAGCACTTTTTATAAGCAGGTGCAGAGATGATGGAGATGACATCTTAAGAATATGGAGAAATAAAAATGCTGTTGTAATAGGAGTTTTTCAGGTTCCAGAAGAAGAAGTAGATCTTGAATATGCGAAAAATAACGGAATAGCGATAACAAGAAGATTCACAGGAGGAGGAGCGGTGTACCACGATTTAGGTAATATTAACTTCGCTTTTTCAACAAAGGTGCCGGAGGGAGAAAAGGGGGGAGTTGACTACCTTTTTAATTATCTAATAAACGGTGCAATATATGCATTGGAAAAGCTGGGCTTCTCTCCTAAAAAAGAAAATTATAATGATATCATCATAGATGGGAAAAAAATTATTGGAATTGCAGGAAGCATAAGAAGAAACTGCGCATTTATTCACGGAGCTATGTTATACAATACAAATCTAAGCGTGCTTTCAAGCGTCCTTAAAGTTCCCCTAAAAAAGCTCGCAGAAAAGAAAGTTAGCTCCGTAAAATATAGGGTGACTACAATTTCTCAAATCAGGAATGATATAAGAGAGAGAGACGTAGTCAATGCTCTAATTTATGGATTTATGAGAGTAAAGGATTTGAAAGGATTCTACTTAGATTTTCTATCGGAAAAAGAGTTTGATTTATCACTTGAATTATATAAAAACAAATACTCTACTTATGAATGGAACTACGAGAGAAAAAGACCATAAGCGAAGCAATTATTTTTCGAGGCATCTTAAAGAACGAGATTTTCTAATATAATCTCTTCACTTATGTTGCTGCTTTTTCCAATAAGTATGGACATCAAATTGTCCCTCTGAATTAAGAGGAGCAATACGTATCCAAGACTGAGAGCCGGTGAAAACGGATACTTTCCGAACTGGTGTTCAGCCAAGTTCCTGATTTTTCTCTTTATATTAAAACTTACGTCTTTCTTCTCATCTTTTTCAGATTTTATATTCAGTTTTGAAGCTAGCAATTCAAATGAACTTTCATAACTCCCAGAAATTAGAGAATTTGATATATCTTTACCATTTATAAAGAAGCCATTGTATTCCAATGCGATATGCTCGATGGATTTTTTATCATTGCACATTTTATGAGCGTTGATAAATTCCTCAACTGCTTTCATGTCCATATATGCGCCTAAAAGTTCCCTGACCATCATGTAGTTGAACGTATCAATTTCGCTAAAAGCGGACTTTATCTTTTTCGCATAAAACATCGTTCCTAGGATCTGATATAGAGAAAAACACGAGCTTTGTTCGGCAAGCTGTTTGTACTTACCCAGCTCGGCGACAATTTCATACCCAAAAAAATACTTCATAAGCAAAGCTATGCTGTTTGGATCTTCATTTAATGTTACAGAACCCGAATCTATTCCCTTTTTCAGCTTAGAAAATGTTTCATCAGAAAGTATGAAGCCCGCATAGGATATATTTTTTTTATTTTGGTATATTTTCACTACAGAAAGCAATGCACTCATGTTAAGCCAATTATAAAAGCTTCCTACTAATGAAGATGTTTCTTCTGGAGCAATCTTTATAATTTCTTCTATCATACTTAGAGTAAATTTTTCGATCTGGGTTGCAATCATATCGACATTGATTTCCGATTTTTCTCCGCTTATTTTAATTCCAGACTGCTCCAAAATGCTTATGATCTTCTCAAGTTCGTTTGTCTCAATTATCGATTTGTAGCTGTTAAAATTTAACAATTTGGACTTCCAATAGTAGAGCTTAGGCGTCAAATATGAATAATCAAGCTCTCTCATCGAATTTCCCCAGAAAGGACTTTAAAGCCTCTTCAACAGCTAATTTGAATTTTCTCTCCTTTGCTTCTTCAATTTTGGCCAATTCTTCTTTGAGCTTTTTGTTGTATTCTTCCTCAACTTCCTTAGATTCGTTTTTGAGCTTTTCGTCTATTTCCTTTTTGGCTGAGATTACAATCGCATTTGCTACTTCGTTCAGCATTTTCGCATTTCTCTCTGCAACTTCAATTAAATTCGAGAACTTCTTTTCATAAGTGCTTTTTAATTCCTCAACGTCTTTTTCAAAATCGGTGATTATCTTGATTGATTCGCTAATTCTTTTCATATCATACCGCCAAAAATCAAAACATTGTTTTAAAATTTCTAATTTTTATTTAATAAGTTTACTCCGATATTTTAACCAATGAAATAATATAACCCGTGAATGATGATTGGATAGGGCTAGGTCTGAGCGCATCTTTTGAAACCGCATATTCTCTGCTAAACGTCTCGAATATTCTGTTTATTTTAAATTTGCTGGAATCATCTATTGAGGCAAGGAATTTAATCACTTGATTTAAGGTTGGTACGAATATGACAATTCTTGCGTCTGGGGCTAAGGATGGATATATTGCATTAACTGCATTCCAAGGATCGGGGAGGTCTAAAAAGAAGGCGTTAAGATCGCTCTCATCAATGCCTTCCTTTACATCTTTCTTTCTGATCTTTCCACTAACATCGTACCCAAGAAGAGAGAGGTTATTTATAGCTGTTTCTATCATATCATCTCTCAAATCATAGCCGTAATATTCTCCCTCATTTCCAATAACGCTTAGTATATGGGCTGCAAGAAACCCGGATCCTACTCCAGCCTCGCCTACTTTATCTCCTCTTTTTAACCCTGCTTCAGAAATAATCGCATATGCGTCTTTAGGATAGATGACTTGACTTTTCCTTTTGAAAAGAGAATATATTATTTCGTCAATTGTAGGCTTCTGAACAAGAATTCTCGCACCGCTATTAGTTTTTACAAATTTCCCTAACAGGTTTTTGCCTATTATATCGTCATGCTTAATTCTTCCATACTTGCTTTCAGTATATTTTCCTCTTTTCAGGACTACAAGCTTCTTCGTATTGTCTGGAAAAAAGAGCACTACGGGCATTCCTTCATCTAGCAATATTCCCGACCTCAAAGATTTTTTTATTCCAATCTGTACGGACAGAGCTTGCTGAATATACAGTTCTTGCACTCCCAATCCCATCTAGGGGCATATTTTTTAGATAAGTAGTCAAATACCAGCTTACTCAGATCCAAATTGTCCTTTTTTATTGGAAACTCTGCTATTCTATCGGGAGAGACATAAATAAGAGTGCCCTTGCTGATATTGGTCATAGAGAGGTAAATTTTTAGTTGAAGAATATGATGATCATGAGGTATCCCTAAGCTACTTTTTGCTGTTTTTATTTCAATCACTTCCTCCCCTTCTTTATAAGCATCCATTCTTCCCTTTAGAACAAACTCTTCGGAGTTTATATATATCTTCTCTGAAATTTCCTTTTCTATCTCATAACCCAAGTCCTTTAAATAGAGTTGTAACCCCTTATGGATCAGCTCTCCCTGAATAGCCTGCGGTTCAAAAATAAAAGAAATTTCAGGATATTGCATTCTGAAAAGCCTTTTCAATGGACAGTAAACCAGATCTGAGACATATATAATGTTTGGATTTTTTATTTCTGATAGTCTATCATTGAACTCTTTCAGTTTCTCCTCATAGACTTTCTTGATTACAATATTGGAAAAGTTTAACTGGTCAAATGGAACATTTTCAGTCATCTTTTATCATCATTGCATATTGCTTCAGGGGTAATACCATTCATCATTATTTAATTATTACTAATTTCATAATTTATTTACTTTTAGATCTGTATAAAGACCTTCAACTTTAGCTTTTGATAGCGGATTTGTTA
>NZ_JBMFSV010000017.1:0-24704 GCF_049967375.1 Fervidicoccus sp.
ATCTCATTCAGTGCAATCATATTAAATAAGAATTCACTCATTTTTACTCCATTTACTTCTAGACCTCTTATGGCTGATCCGCTGAATGAATGATCGTATGTCGCATCTTTCGTCCCTACACCTGCGTGATATCCTAAGAAGAATGCCGCGCTGCAACCTTCAGCTCCAGTTATCATTGACCTAGGTCTCGGATAGCCTCTAACTAAATATGCATATTTAGGAAGCCTCTCATAGTATATGTTTATCATATCAGCATGAGAATCTGCTACAATCACCTCATCGAATCCCTCATCATGGATCGCTTTCACAGCGGCGTATGTTAACTCGCTCGCTATCCTCCTCCCCTCCTCCCAGAGGGGGTTTCCGGTTGAGAGCTGTCCCCTGTTCACTATAAAGGGCAAACCCTCAAGATCTACAGAGAGAAAAGCTTTTTTCATTTTTCCACCTTTTATATTTTTATTAAAAAGAATTAAAAATTCTTCCCCATGATTTTTCTCTTATCTTTCTATTATCAAAATTTTCAGTTAATCTTATATAAAATTAATTTAACATTATAAAAAATAAGATCATATATACTCCTTTTATTATGTTTTTTGTTTTTTACAACAAATAACTTTAAATATCAATATTTTTTATTTTATATTTATTAATTAAAAAACTAAGTGGTGGTATGTTTGTGTCATTAAAAAGAGTATTATCTTGGCCTCAGTTGCTAGCACTTGGCGCTGCCGGAATTATTGGTACAAGCTGGGCCTATATGAATACAAGATTCTATTCGATATATGGTCCTGGAGGAGTAATACTTGGATATGCTATAGGAACCTTAATGGCATTTCTGGTTGCTTTAGCATATGCTGAAATGGGATCCACAATTCCAAAAGCTGGAGGAGAAGTAGCATTCGTTTTCCCAACACTTGGTCCTTTGGGATCATTTTTTGTTGGATGGATGTTCATTCTTTCCTCTGTCCTCGCAGGCGCGGCATTTTACGTTATAGGTATTAGCTTGCTCTTAAGTTGGTGGTTGCCATCACTTTATACGATCCCAATATATTCAATTGCAGGAGTGCCTGTATACTTGCCCGCACTGCTTTTAGGTATAACTAGCGCCATTCTTATTTTAATATTAAACTATAGAAGTGTCTCGTTGACCGGTCAAGCTCAGCTCATTATGTTTATAATGTTGTTGCTCGCAGGGGCAACAATATTAATCACAGCGTTATTTAAAGGATCGATATCAAACTTCGCCAATCCATCGCCATTTCCGCAGGGCGAAAATCCGTTAGGTTTGGGACTCAGGTTTGGGCTCATATCAATAGGTTATCTAAGCGGGTTCGAAGGACTGCCTGCGCTTGCAGAAGAGATAAAAATCAAGCCTAGAACGTTTGGATTGGTAATTGCAGGAAGCGTTCTTGTCGCTGGAGCCTTCTACATGACAATGATGTTTGCAGGAAGCTTATTTGTCCCATGGCAGCAATCCTATGCAATTGCGCACAGAGGGACTATAGAGCTTATGTCAAGGTATTCTATATGGCTTGGACTAATTGCATGGCTCGCGTCATTTTTGGGACTCGTTACTTCATGGATACCAACAGTCATGACAACTTCTAGGATGGTCTTTGCATTGGCTAGAGAAGGCCTATTTCCGAGCCAATTCGAAAGAATACATCCAAAATACGGAACTCCAACCATTGCTTTGATATTTGTTACAATAATTTCAATAATATTTGGAAGTTTAGGTGAGCAAGGGCTCATATGGTTCCTGGATATCAGCGGAGTTGGGCTTGGAACGTGTTGGTTGTTGTCAACATTGTCAATGATATTGACAAGAAGAAAGTATCCAAACATACCTAGGTATTTCAAGGTTCCAGCTGGGTATCTTGTTGGGATCCTTGGATCGGGTATAACTTTAACGGTGATACTAGTTTCAATAATACCTGGAACCTCTCTCAGCCTCGTCTGGCCATATGAATATATGATCCTGATACTATGGATAGTTCTCGGATTGATAATCTATCCGTTTGCAAAGAGAAGGATGAATAAACTCGGCTTTGAGACTGTGGCAAGGAATTTGCTTGGAGAATACTACGATGTAATTTATGGAAAGAAGGAGGCAAAAACAGAGACCAAATAAAAACATCGTTCAAAAATTTTTTATTTTTTATTTTACATAATAATTTAATAAACCTCTAATTGGGTGGAAAAATGGGAAATCTTTTTGAAAGCTTACCAATTATTGATCACCATGAGGACGTCTCCTCATATTTTCTATATCCTGGTGAGGGAGGAGCTCCTTATGGTAACTTTGGAGAGGACATTCCTGGAAGGGAGGCGGATATACCAAAGTATAAAAGGGGAAAAGTGAGGTGTGTCTTCTCTGCAATCTTTCCTGGAATAGAAACTTTTAGGCCGGAAGAATCTAAGGAACTGGAAAAGATATATGGAAAATGGCTTCCAGCAACAGGATACAGAGTCCCACAGGCGCTTTTATGGGAGCATGTTTCTATATACTATAAGCTATCAGATGCGTACAAAATAAAAATAGTTGAGAGGGTGGAAGATGTCGAGAGTTGTATAAAGGAAGAAAGACTTTGCTTCGTTCTTCATCTTGAGGGGGCTGAGGCTCTTGATGAGCCCTACGACCTCGTCTTATTAAAGAAAATCGGACTGAGAAGCATAGGAATAACTTGGAACTACGTAAATAAATATGGAACGGGATGCGGAGCAAAAAAAGATACAGGTTTAAGTGAGATGGGAGAAGAACTCGTAAAGATGGCCAATAGATTAGGAATAATTGTTGATTTGGCACATGCGAGCAAGAAAACTTCTGTAGAAGCTATTGAAATAAGCAAGAGACCTGTAATGATAAGTCACGCAAATGTGAGAAAGCTGATTGATAGAAGCAGAAACGTCGATGATGAATTGCTAGAACTGCTTCATAAAAACGGGGGAATTTTGGGTTTTTCGGTAATTGGTCCATTAATTTCAAACAGACCGAGACCTACTCTTGATGAGCTGGTTGACCATGTTATGTATGTGTATGAAAATTATGGAGCAGAAAACATAGCTATAGGTACTGACTTTCTAGGACTGATGGGACTTCCCTCTCCAGAAGGACTTGAATCTGTAGATAAATTGCCTAATCTTCTTGAAAAGCTTGCAGAGAGAGGCATGAATGATAGTGACGTAAGAAAAGTAGCATATGAGAACTCTCTTAGACTAATGAGAAACAACTTCGTATGAGGTGATCCGTATTAAATTAGGCATATATGGATTTGGAGCAATAGGAAAGCTAGTTGCCAACGTAGCATTAGAAAGAGGATATGAAATTTCTGGGGCTGTAGACGTGAATAAAGAAATTTTAGATAAAGACATTGGGGAGATTGTTGGGAAAGAAAAAATAGGAGCAAAAGTAACCAATAATTTAAATATTTTAGAAAATTCTGATGTTATTATACATACAACAGGATCCTTTTTAGATTCAGTATTTGAGCAGCTTGCTAACATAATTAAGCTAGGACTGCCTATAGTATCTTCCTGCGAAACCTTATCTTTCCCCTATTATAGATACCCAATTTTAGCATTAAAGCTCGATAAGCTTGCCAGCTCTTATATGGTTCCTATAATAGGTACTGGAATAAATCCTGGATTTATATTTGATACTTTGGTAGCTACTCTTTCATCATCTGTTTCTCTCGTAAAAAAGATCAAAGCTATAAGGAGTTTAGATGCATCAAAGAGGCGAGAGTCTTTTAGGAAAAAGATCGGAGTTGGTGAGCCTCCTGAAGTTGTACTAGAAAAGCTGATGAAAAAAGAAATCTCTGGGCATGTTGGATATGCTGAATCTGTATACCTTGTTGCACTATCAGGTGGGGTAAATCTCTCAAAGGTTGAAGAGAGTTCTGAACTCATATTAGCAGAAGACGATATAGAACAAAATGGCATAAAAGTTAAGAAAGGAATGAATAAGGGAATGAGAGGTTATGGAGTAGGGTACCTTAATGATAAAGATATTGTTAGAATAGATTTCCAAGCTTATGTTGGAGCACCTGAATTTGAAGAAATAAGCATAGAAGGTAAGGATTATAATATCACATGGAAGAGTACAGGTACTCCTGGAGATCTTGGTACTGTTTCAATGCTTCTGAATGTTGCTGAAAAAATCCTATATATGCCTCCGGGACTTCACCTTATGACTGAATTGCTTCCTTTTGGAACTAAATTTGATATGTCAAAATTTTAATTTAAAAACGTTGATAAGTGGGAAAAATGAAGTGGGATGATATTTTAAAATTTACTTCTAAAAAGATAGAAAAAAATTTAGAAATCGTAAAACTTGATGAAGAATATATTTCCTCAGCTTCAGCTTTAAAGTATTTCCCTATTGCTATTACTAAAACAGAAGGCTCAAAAGTATGGGATGCAGACGGAA
Source organism: Fervidicoccus sp. (assembly GCF_049967375.1). Taxonomy (NCBI): domain Archaea; kingdom Thermoproteati; phylum Thermoproteota; class Thermoprotei; order Fervidicoccales; family Fervidicoccaceae; genus Fervidicoccus; species Fervidicoccus sp. The sequence continues at coordinate 4,430 of NZ_JBMFSV010000017.1, forward strand.
ATGAATATATCGATTTCTTAACTAGTGCGGCGGTATATAATATTGGCCATAGACATCCAAATGTAGTTAATGCTATTAAAGAACAAACTGAAAAGGTTTTAAATTATACGATAGGATATTTTTATGAAGAAAACCCTGTTAAGCTAGCTAAATATCTTATTGAAATAACGCCAGGATCTTTTGAAAAGAAAGTAGCCTTCGGATTCTCAGGTTCAGATTCTGTTGATATTGCATTAAAAGTTGCAAGGGCATACAAAAAGAAAAAAGGCATAATATCTTTTTACGGTTCATATCACGGAACAACTTACGGAGCGCTTTCTGCAACTGGTATAATCGATCCTCAGCTTAAAGATACAGTTTTCCCTTCAAAGGACGTTTTATTTGTCGAATATCCCGATCCTTATAGAAATCCGTGGAATATTGACGGTTATGAAGATCCTTTAGAGCTTTCAAATATTGCACTTGAAAACATTGAGAAAAAAATAAAAAATGTAAATGAAGATGTTAGTGCCGTAATTTTTGAACCTATACAAGGCGATGCAGGAGTAATCGTACCGCCAAAAGGCTTTATAGAAGGACTTAGAAAACTTGCGCAAAATTATAATATCTTACTTATCGATGAGGAAGTTCAGAGTGGTATGGGAAGAACTGGAAAATGGTGGGCAATAGAGCACTATAACATTGAACCTGACATACTTATTAGTGCGAAAGCTTTAGGCGGGGGTATGCCCATTTCTGCTGTTATCGGTAAAAAAGAAATAATAGATAGCATTCCTCCTCCGTTGCTTGTATTTACTCATACAGGTCATGCAATAAATGCAAGCGCTGCAATTGCTACAATAGAAACAATTAAAAAAGAGGGATTAATCAAAAAAGCTTACGAATTAGGCAATTATGCTATAAAAAGATTTAGAGAAATGAGCGAAAAATTTTCTATAATAGGCGATATCAGAGGCAAAGGATTGATGATAGGAATCGATATCGTGAAAAATACTAAATTAAAAGAGCCAGATAAAAGTTTAGCTTTAAAAATTTGTTGGAGAGCTTGGGAAAAAGGTCTAATCTTAATAACTTTTGGCAAATACGGAAACGTTTTAAGAATCGCGCCACCGCTTAATATAGATATAAATGAATTAGACAAGGGTATCGAAATAATAGAAGAATCAATAAAAGATGTATTAAATGGCAAAGTTTCAGATGAAATACTGAAATATTTGAGGGGCTGGTAAATTTAAAAAATAAAAATTTTGAATACTTATTTGTTTAAACTATTTAATCCTTCAGCAAGCTCAAATATCTTTTTTTCTGGTTCTTTTGATTTCATTATTATGCTTGAAACAAGAATTCCATCAGCACCTAGCTTAATGGCTTTTCTTGCGTCCTCTTTATCAACTATACCAGCACCAACAAGAATTGGAATTTTTTTAAAACCAGAATTTCGTATTTTTTCAACCGTTTTAGTAACTAGTTCAGGTTTAGATTTTGAAACGCTTACTCCTGTTCCTATAAGATCTGGTGGTTCCATTGCAACGATATCTGCACCGAGGTTTGCAACTGCAAGCGAAGATCTTGGAGTCTCTGCACAAACTATACTGTATAAGTTATTTAGCTTAAGCCTTTCTATTCCTTTTTCGATTTCAAAAATTTTCAGCTTATGTTCGCTGTGATTAAGAATTGATCCTTTCCCCCCTGAACCAGCGATCATTTCTGCTGTTATAAAGCCTGTTCCTTGACCAGGTATTATTGGATCAACGTGCTGAGCGATAACATCTATTGACACTTCTTTAGAAATTCTCCATATTTCAGTAAAGGGAACCGCTATTATCGTTTTTATACCAAATTCTAACTCCGCTTTTTCAGATGCTTTTGCAATTAATAAAGCTTGATGTCCATAGCTCGTTTCATATGCCTTATAATTAATGACAAATATAGGTTTATTAGCTGGCAACATTAAACATCACTTTTCAAGTTTTATGAAGTTCCATTTTTATTAAGATAATTATAAAGGACCGTTGATATTGTTTGATTTAATAAGGAAGCATCAAAATAGCCTGTGTTATTTATCGGTGGAAAGTTGTAATAAATAAAAGATAAGTTGGAAATAAGCACTAAATATGGAGTGCCGAAGTAATTTCCTAAAAGTTGTTCATAAAAGCTGAATGTTGCTTTAGCTGACGGATCTGTGCAGCTACTAGAAAAATATGTACAAACAATTTCAACTGGTGTAATATTGTATGGATTCTTGCTAAGTAAATAATTTGTCATATATTCAGACCAAACAGGATCAAAATTTTGGCACGCAGGACAATTTAGATTCCTTAGATATATCAAATAGGTTCCATTGTCTTTTGGAAACCATGCTGTGTTATTAGTATTTTCTTTTATCCATTTATTATGATAATATACGTATACTCCTTCAGAATTTACTATGGGTTGTATCCCGAAACCTGAAAATATGGGTACAACTATTGCAAATACCATTAGTGATATGAAAGCAATTCCAATTATGATAACTGCTAGTTGCTTTGCATTAGGCATTTTTCCCACTTCAATAATTATTTATTTTAATTATAACTACTAATACTGAAAATGTTTTTGTTAATAAGGGTTATAAAAATGAAAAAAGAAAAGGCCATAATAGAAAAATGGGGAAAAATTCTATATATAAAAACTGAAACTGGAAAAGAAGCACTCGTTCCAGAAGAAGATTTATGTAATCTTATTGAAAGATTTAATTTAGAAGTAGATGGAGTAAAATGCTAAAATTTTGGAATTTCTTCGATGTAGCTTTCTGCAACATCTTTTGCCTGTTCAAGCTTTTTCCTATGATCGTCCAAAAACTTCAATGTTTTTTCTATAGCTAATTTCTTATCTTCTCCACAAAGAAGTTCTCCTCTCCTACATCTCATAAATATATCAAGAAGATCCTTATCATTTGGCATTAAATGGTACAAGTACATTTCATATATTGCACATTTTAGAGGTTCTCCCCCAAGTCTTTTCTGTTCCTCAATAGTAGCTCTTCCACCAGTCAGCGCATTATTTAATTTTTTTACAACGATTTCAGGAGGATCACTTAAAAATATAGCGCTTTCAGGTCTGCTACTACTCATTTTTCCTCCATCAAGACCGGTCATAAATCTATGATAAGTACTCGCAGGCCTTCTGAATCCTAATTCTGAGGAAAATCTATCAGAAATATCTCTTGTAAATCTTATATGAGGATCCTGATCAGCTCCAACTGGAACAAAAACATAATCATATCCTCCAAACTCCTCAAGCATAGGATGCAATATATCTGCAGCCTGCGTAAATACTGATACTATCTTTCCAGGAGTTAAATCTCCGTAAATAGCTGTCATTTCTGCCATTGTAACTTTTTGACTAAACATCTGTATTAATCTGTAGTAAGCAGGTTTTGTTGCGCTTTGAAAATATATTCTTAGATTTTTTTTCTCCAATCCTAATGCTATTGCATTTGCAACATATTCTTCTATAGCTAAACGAATAGTTTCTTTTCTTTCTACCTTCCTAACAGAATATGCTTCGATATCAGCTAATGCTAAATTTATATGAAAGCCTTGCTTTTGATAGTATATTATTTGATCGAAAAGAGCTTTATGCCCAAAATGAAGTTTTCCACTAGGCATAAATCCTGTAAGTAATGTTACTTTTTTCCCTTCTTTAAAAGCCCTTAAAACAACGTCAAAATCTCTATGCCCAAAAACTATTCCTCTTTTCATCAATATTGATGGATTTTCAAAATAATGAATTACTTCTTTGAATGGTCTTATCCCAAACAATGTAAAAAGCTTATCATAATCTTCTATAGAAGAATATCCCCAAGGATCTAGAATAATTTCTTTTTTATTTTCTTCCATCTAGCTTCACTACCATATATTTTTCTTAAAATCTCATTATAAAAATAAATCAAAATATTATAAATTAAACTTTAATCCACTAGTTCCACAAGAAAAAAAGGGGTTGTTTACATATTAGTTTACTGAAGAATTTTTTTAAGAAGAGAATTTTTCAAAAAGGAAACACCCCTTAGTTTCTTATGGAACAAGTCAAAAATAAGAATTTAATTTAAAAATCATAGCTTAGTCAAACTTCCCGACACACCCCTTAGTTTCTTATGGAAAACAATATCTATAAAAATAGAAATATAAAAAAAGTTTGTATAAAAATATTATTTGTAAATTCATAACAAATATCTTTATACGACTCTATAAGAAATTAAGGGGTAGTAAGGGTTACTAAAACTGATAGAACAACTTTTGATAAATAGAATTTAGCCATGTTTTATCTATTTTTTCATATCTTTCGATACTGCCTATGTCATACCATTTATCTTTAAAGAAGTATGGCAAGATCAAATAATTTTCTTTTATTAAAAACGGAATAAAATCGCTCATAATATCAGTTTCTTTTTTATGAATTTTTTTAATTAAAGAAATTAAATTAGTTTTCATTGTAAGAATTCCGATCGTTGCATTTAGCTCAAGCCAAGGTTTTTCTTTTAATTCTATTATTTTATCATTTTCAATTTTAGCAATTCCAACTGGAACATTATATTTTTCAGTTACCATTAAAGTTGCATCAGCATTTCTAGAACTATGAAACATCATCATTTCTTTTAAATTAAAATCACCAAGTATGTCACCATAGTAAATAAGAACATTTTCTGTATCATTAAATAAACCATTAATATATGCTTTTAAAAGTGCTCCAGCACTTCCTTTGTAATTTTCATCGTCTTCGCTGTAATCTATATTTACATTAAACCTTTCTCCATTTCCGAAATAATTTTTTATTTGGTTTCCTTTGTAACCTATTAAAATTACAATATCGTTGATTCCATTAAGTTTTAACAATCTTATAATAAATTCAAGAAGAGGCTTTTCTTCTGGTCCTAATGGGATCATCGTTTTTTGGATATAATATGAAATTGGCCAAAGCCTTTTTCCCTCTCCACCAGCCAAAATAACGCCTTTTATTTTCATTAATTTCACCTTTATGCATTATTTTAATCAGCAAGGGCTCCTATATTTATCTTCATAACCATGATGGTTCAGAGACCGCCACACTCATCATTTTAATTAATTAGAATTAAAAACAAATATTTAATGTTGTTTTAATTAAAAAAGTAAAGTTCTATACATTATAAAGGAAGTTAGTATAAATTATAATTTAATTTCGGCGATGTTATATGATATTAGGAGATAGAGATTTAAAATATTATATAAAAACGAAAAGAATTGTTATAGAACCATTTGATGAAGAAATAGTTAGGGAAAATGGCCTTGACCTAAGACTTTCAAATGAAATCGCTAGATTTAAAAGCAATAGTGAACCTGTTGATTCTAAGGCTAATTTTCTTGATCCGTTTCAGTATTATACCATAGAAAAAGGGGAATCTTTTGTAATTCAACCAAATGAAAGAGTTTTATTAAATACTTTAGAGTATGTTAAGCTTCCAGATGATCTTATGGCTTTTGTTAATCTGAGGAGCACCTTTGCACGCTTAGGATTAATTGCACCACCTACAATAGTTGACGCTGGATTCGAAGGAAATATCACAATAGAGGTTGTCGGAGGAGCTTTTCCAGTTAAATTGCATGTTGGAGATAGATTTATACATTTGATATTTGCAAAATTGTTAAGTCCCGTTGAAAAGCCATATTCTGGTGATTATCAGGGTCAAAAAGGAGTAATGTTTCCGAAAATGTTTAACAAAAAATAGAATACTATTTTTTATCATAGAAATTTATCATTGAAAAGAAATCTAATAGTATAAATGTAATAAAAATAGCAAAAAACAAATAAAGCAAAGGATTAAAGTTAATTTCTATATTTACTATACTATTACCTTGAGTTATGGAATAAGAAATAAATCCATTATTAAAAGAAGTAAAAATTATCATTAATACTATAATTTTGGATATTGCTTTAACTATAAAGCTATATACGGTTCCTTCTAATATTTCGGAAGCTGTTGATAAAAATAAAAAGAGCACAACATATGGAATATAATTTCTTAGATTAAAATAAAAAAGAGGCGATATTTCTTTTAATATAGGAAAAGAAATTGTATTAATAAAAAATTGTATTGTTAATATTAATATAATGAGTAAAGCGCTATATATTAGTCCAATAGTTATTGATTTTATAATCTTTTTCAATGCAATTTTCAAAATTTAACACCGGTATTAATTAAATATAAACCCATAATCTTGAAAGAAAGAGTATATGATTTAATGTTAAATTGTTCGAGTTCTTTTAAATTAGAAGCGTTTAGAGGAATTGAAAAATTCAATGAACTATTTGGAAGAACTTTTTCTGCATAAAAATTGAAACTTTCGTTTGATGCGTTGATAGTTATGTTAAAATCTGTTAAATAAATATCTCCGTTATAGTTTAATTTAAAATCTAGATGAGGAGTTTCAGAATCAACTATTTCATAGCTATAGCTTATTAAATTTTTGTTTGTCAAAGCATCAATAGAGAAAAGAATTAGTGGAAGTAAAAATAAAAATAAAACAAATAGAGAAGCAATCAGAAAACCGACTTTTACACTCTTCATTTTATTTTTCACTTGATTGAGAAAATTTTTCTAATCTAAAAGCATCTACTCCATACTTTATAAATATTCCTGAAATCCAAACCATGATCCCTAAAAAGGCTATTTTTGCAGCGAGAATTATTAGTTCATAGCTTGAATTTATTATAGCACTAGAAAGATCGCTGTAGTTTGAAGGTATTGCCAGTGTATAGTTGGTGAAAGAATTGTATGCCAGTATAAAGGAAAAAAGAAGTAATATAATTCCAATTGACAGCAATATTATACCCATGGTGAATGATAATTTAATTTTCATAAAATTCTCCTGTTTAATTATTAAAAATATTATATAATAAGTATTATAAATTTTTATTGGAGATAAAACATGAGAAAAAACCCGAGCAAATGGATCAGATATTTTAAGTATCAAGGGATTATTGCTTTTCTTATAGCTTTTATTGGAATATTAATAGCGGTTAAATTAAATCCATGGTTTGATGTTTCAAAAAACGCTCTAAGCGATTTAGGAAGGATTGGACTAAAATATTCTTCAATATTTAACATAACATTGATTATCTCATCTCTCTTTGCAATATCTTATATTCCTTACATGTTAAAGCTTTTATCCAATAAGTTTGGTGCCTTCTCCGTTGGTGTATATACAGTAGGAGCATTCCATTTATTTTTAATTGGAATGTTTCCTGAGGGTACAAAGTTTCATTGGTTTGTATCACTAGAATTTTTTATTTTAATGTCAATTTCACTGCTTCTATTTTCTATCACTATGTTAACACTCAAAAGAAAGACGAGCTTTTTCCTCTTTCTCATTTTATTTTTGTTGAGTTTATTAGGATCTTTATTTGTGAGATGGCCTTCTACTGCATTGCTAGAAATATATAACATTACCATATATTTCTTTGGCTTTTTGATTTTATATTTCTCAGAATATTTAAAATAATTAAAAATTAGTCTGGTAATATTTTCGTCCCAGACTTTCCTTCTAATATGTCTTGAAGTTTATATAGATGTCCTATATATGCAGGCTTACCGGTTTTCTCCGCAAATCTTATTGCTGCTTTAACTTTTGGACCCATGCTACCAGCTCCAAAAATGCCTTGCTCTAAAAGCTTTTTCGCTTCACTAACTTTAAGTTCTTTAAGTAGCTTCTGGTCAGGCTTTCCATAATTAATGTAAGCACCCTCAACATCTGTCAATATTATGAATATATCTGCATCAACAACGGAAGCTAATAGCTGACCGCCTAAGTCTTTGTCTATTACAGCTTCTCTGCCTTCTAATCTTCCTATTTCATCGGCAACAACCGGGATTCCACCACCACCGCTTGCAATTACAATAAAATCATTTTCATAAAGCAACTTAATTGCCTCTTTCTCGACATTATCGACGACATCTGGAGAAGCTACAACCCTTCTGTAACCTCCCCTAGGATCCGGTTTAATTACCCACCCTCTTTCTTTTTTCAATTTTTCAATTTCTTCTTCGTTATAATAGTATGGACCTACATACTTAGTAGGATTGTTCCATGCAGGATCGTCTTTTTTAACAATAACTTGATTTATCAGAGTTACTGCACGGTAGTGGTGGTCAAGTCCTTCTTCAATCAGCACATTTTGAATTGCTTGCTGTAACATATAACCTATCCATCCTTGAGTCATAGCTCCTGCAATATCCATAGCTAACGGTGGAATTTTGTCTTTTAAAGCTTCCATCCATTCCATAACATTTCCTACTTGAGGACCATTTCCATGAGTTACTACTACTTTATATCCTCTTTTTATTAATCCGACAATTTCCTTTGCAGCTACATAAACATTCTTCCACTGCTCTTCTACAGTGCCTTTTTCCCCTTTTTGCAAAAAAGCATTTCCACCGAGAGCGATGACTATCAGTTGTCCATCTTTTTTAAACAAGAAAAATCAACCTCCAGATTTTTTGGTTTTTAAAAGGGAAGAATAATTACATAAAAATAAAATAAAAGCTTATATTATTTACTTTCATTTTAATCATTAAACTCATTTTCTTTCTCTTTGGATAGCTTCATCAAAAATCTTTTTTAGTTCTTCTTCATTTTTATTTTTCATCCAATCAACCAAAAGATCTCGTTTTTCGCTATGTTTTATAAAGTAATAAATAGCATAGCTACAAATAGGCTCTATTTTTAACTCATTTTCCTTAGCAAATTTTACAGCTTCATCAACAAGCTTTTCTGCAATTCCTCTACCTCTCAGTTTTGGAGGGGTATAAGTTTCTATTAACTTTATAACTCGGTTCTTTTCGTCAATTTCATATCTTAGAAAAGGCTTTTCTCCCTCTTCTTCATTGCCAACTATCGCAACAAAAACGGTTTTTGTCCTTTTTACATTTATATCTGACATTTTCAGTACCTCTGAAAATCTTGACGAAATAGAAATTATTTATTTAATGTATATATAAAAATTTTTAAGCTCCAAAATAATTTTGCTCGACATTTGAAAAATATTTTTAGAAAAGTAAAAAATTTAGAAAAAGGTGAAGGTCTTGTCAACGATAAAAAAAGAATTCGATGTAGCAATAATAGGTAGTGGAACTGGAGGTTATCCAGGAGCTATATATTTAGCCCAAAAAGGCTTGAAGGTTGCAGTAATTGAGGAAAATTTAACAGGAGGGGAATGTACCAACTACGGGTGCGTTCCAAGTAAAGCAATTTATCAATTTGCAGAATCTATAAGAACCCTAAAGAATATAAGCGCAAACAGTTCTTATGAATGGGAAAAACTCATTGAATGGGCAGATAACTCAGTTAAAGGAGTTAGGAACGGTATAGAATCTTTATTTGATTCATATGACAATATTGCTTACTTCAAGGGAAAAGGAGTTCTAAAAGCGAAGAATAAAATATCTATTATTGAAGAAAACAATAGCGAGATAGATGCCAAGAATGTTATATTGGCTACGGGTACGGATCCTTCTAAAATTCCTGTTGCAGATTTTGACAAAAAGGGAATAATAAGCAACAGAGAAGTGTTTAGTCTTAAAGAAAAGCCAAATAGCATGCTAATAGTTGGAGGAGGGGTTATCGGGGTAGAGCTTGCCAACATGTTTTCCTCATTAGGTATACAAACCTATCTTGTTGAATTGAAAGAGAGGATCCTTCCATTCCTTGATAAGGACGTATCTCAAGCTATAAAAGGATATTTAGTTGAGAAAGGAGTAAAAGTTATGGAAAGAACAAGTCTCAAAGGGGTAAGTAAAGTTAGCGAAAATTATCAAGTTTTATTGAGTAATGATGAAAAGCTTGAAGTAGATAAAGTGATTATAAGCACAGGAAGATCGCCAAAAACCAAAAACATTGGATTAGAAAACTTAGGCATAAAGATAGATGAAAGGGGATTCATAAAAGTTAATGAAAAACTTGAGACAAATGTTTCAGGGATCTATGCAACGGGAGACGTTGTAGGTGGTCCTCTGCTAGCACACAAAGCAATAATAGAGAGTATTTCTGCAGCTAAATGGATAAGCGAGAATAACGGCTTTCATGTTGACTACTATTCAATACCGCAGGTGATATTCAGTGGGCTAGAAATTGCATGGATAGGTATGGGAGAAAACGAGCTGAATTCAAAAGGAATAAACTATGAGAAAATTAAACTTCCAATTTACTATCTAGCGGCTGTTAGAATAAGGAATGAAAGGAGATCTTTTATAAAATTATTGCTTGATAAAGAAAATAAGAAAATTTACGGCATCGAGATAGTAGCCCCACATGCTTCAGAAGTCATCTCTTCGTACTTACCTCTCTATTTAAACAAGATAACCATTGAAGAGGCATCTAAAATCACATATCCTCATTTGACTGTTTCAGAATCTATAAGAGACATTGCAGAATATCTGTTGGGAGAGCCAATACATATGATAAAAAAATAATTAGTTACTCAGAAAATTTTAGAATTAGGAATTAAGCCGTTAAAAACTCAGACATAAGTTTAATTCCTTTTTTAATTCTCTCTTCTTGCATTGTGACAAATGTTATTCTGACATGACCTTTTCCAGCTTTACCAAATATCGAACCAGGTAAAACACCCACTCCTTTTTCTTCACTTAGCTTTATTGCAAATGACGTATCATCCATACCTTTTTTGCTAAGATATGGAGAAAGATCTGGGAACAAATACATTCCTGCAATTGGTTTAGTAACTTTAGCTTCAGGCAGAAATTCCCTTATTGTTTCATATGCAGCATCTCTTCTTGAGCGATACTTGGGAATGACTTTACTTAGGTAGATTTTGAGCATGCCACTAGATAAGGCTATATGGGCCATCCACTGAGCTGAAGAATCCGAACTAATAGAAACTATCCCTTTTAGCTTTAAAACTTCTTTTATTAAGTCCTTATTTTCAGCATAAAGATATCCCAACCTAAGCCCAGGTATTGCCAGGTCCTTAGAAAACGTGTCTAAACCAACAAGCTTTTCTAAGGTTCTACTGTATTTTTGTATCCAAACGTGTTTACCCTCATATATGATGTTCCTATATGCCTCATCATAAAGTAACCAAACGTCATTATCTACTGCAAGGTCTGCAATCAGCTTAAATATGTCCTCAGATAGGATTCTCGATGTTGGGTTATCAGGACTTGTTACAAGTATGAGCGATGTATTTCTGTTTATCTTTTCCTTTAGACATTCAGGATCTGGTTGAAAATCTTCACCATTTTGCTCGCAACTATCAACTTTTAAATTATACATGTTTGCAATATCCCAGTAAACACTATAAGTAGGATCGAGGAAAAATGCTCTATCTCCAGGATCTGTAGTAGCATAAAAAGTCAAATGCAAAGCTTCTATTCCGCCTGATGTTACGACAATATTGCTCGGATCGATGCTAATTCCTCCGCTTTCTTTGAGCTCATCTGATATATCTGTTCTAAGTTCTGGCAATCCTTGTGTTGGAAGGTATCTATAGTGATCAAAGCTGTTTTTTAAAGCATGTTCAAAAGTTGCTTTTATAATATTTTCGTCCGGGGGGAATCCGGGCTGACCTTGAGTAAAGTTATAAGTTTCCACTCCCTTTCTTTTTAGTTCATCCATTTTGTTGCTAATCAATCTGTGGAGAGATGGAGAGATTTTCTGACTTCGTGAAGAAATCTTTCTCATTTTATCACCGAATTTTTTGGTTATTAGAACATTTTTAAATAATTAAGCATAGTAGATTAATAAATAATTATCATAAGAGATTTTCTAGGAAAACGGGAAATGTGACTCTGAAAAAACTCAAAGAATCTATAGCTTTCTCACTGCCTAGACGAAGTGTTTTGAGTTTCATAAAAGTTAATATTTTGATATTGATATTATTTCCTTGCTATTATCAATTATACTCGTGAAAAAGTCATGCAAAAAATGCAACAGACTGCTGAATAAAGAAAAGAACGCTAAGTATTAAGCCTAATGTTGCATATGGAACATAAAATTTTTTGTCTAGCATTATGGAAATCCCGTAAAAAGAAGGAAGAGATTTCAAAATTAACCTAGGTATAGAAATAGCAGGCACTCCAATTATTAATAAAAGCTGAATTATTATAAGTAACGAGAAGGAAAACTCAAATTTATCTCTCCTAAAGAGTGGATAGAGAGACGCAAGAAAGAATGCTTCAAAGGCTAAATTTCTAGTTATCCAGTAGATAGGTTTTAAAACATAGCCAAAAACGCTCCAGTTTTGTGAAGTAAACCATCCATTAAGAAGCCATTTAATTTGTCCCCAAGGTGTTGTAAAGTCAGTGCCCCAATATTCATGTTCTATATAAAACAAGCCGAGAAAATCTCCAGTAGATGCCTTAAAAAACATAAACAAAATCTCTCCCAAAATAAGGGGAATTACTATAAACCTTCTGTACTTTTTTAAAAAAAATGCAGGCAGAGTTATTGCAGTTGTATATGAGGATAAAATTGAAAGTGAGTATGATATCATTGCTTTGATGTTATTTTCTCTTCCTTTAAGCAAATATAGCGTTAATGCTATGAAAAATAATGTAACTGTATCGCTATACGGAACGAAGGAATATAGAAGGAATGTTGGGAAAAAAGCCAAAAGAAACGTTGCCTTATATCCATAAGTTTTGTAAAAAACAATTATAGTTAGATATCCAAATAAGTTTGAAATAAAGATAGACGAAAAAACGTAATTTCCATAAAAAAGATAGCTAAAAACTTTGATCAAAAACGGATAAAGATAGGAAAAAGCGTAATCTTCACTATTGGCATATCCTACTGTGGCAATTCTTAAAAAATGAAGGGAGTCCCATTTGACAATTACAGAATATATGTTTTCTGGATTAATTAAATAAGCTATTATTATAAAAATAGGCTTAAAAAGTGTATATACGACTAAAAGCTTTAAAAGATCTTTGTCTCTTTTGTAAAACTTTTTTAGCCTGTCCTTAATCGAAAGCTGCTGAACTAGACCTAGCTTTTTTAAAATTGAAAGATAGTCTAAAAATTTTGTTATCAAAAACATGTTAAGCCGATCTCCATAGGAATTTGCAAGGAGGATTTTTCTCTAGATTAGAAAGGATATCAAAGTAGTTTAGATATCTAAGCTTTGTATTCTATCACCTTTTTAATAGCATCATATATCTTTTCTTCATTCGGTATCCAGGCTCTCTCTAAAGGCAGAGAGTACGGAACAGGAGTATCAGGAGGGGTAACGATTTTGATGGGGGCCTCAAGATACTCAAAATATTTACTTGCGATAAAAGATGCGATATCAGTAGCAAAGCTACATCTCGGATAGCTTTCATCAACAACAACAAGCCTTCCCGTTTTCTTAACAGAGTTTGCTATAGTTTCAGTATCTAAAGGTCTTAAGCTTCTTGGATCTATCACTTCTACGCTTATTCCTTCTTCGCGAAGCTTTTCTACAACTGAAAGTGTTTTATGCAACATCACTGCTGTTGCTATAACTGTTACATCTTTTCCCGCTTTTTTTATGTCTGCTACACCCAACGGTATAGAATACTTTTCTTTTGGTACGACTCCTCTTGTTTCATACAGTCCTTTATGCTCAATAAACACGACAGGATCATCATCTTCTATACTTGAAATTAGCAAACCTTTAGCGTCGTATGGATTTGAAGGCATAACTACCTTTAATCCAGGTATGTGAAGTAAAATAGAATGAAGAGACTGGCTGTGTTGCGCACCTCCGCTAAAGCCTGCTCCTGAAACTGTTCTTATAACAATAGGAACGCTTATACCTCCGCCACTCATATATCTAATTTTTGCAGCTTGATTTATTATTTGATCAAAAGCCACTCCTATGAAATCAATAAACATCAGTTCAACTACAGGTCTATATCCCATCATGGCTGCGCCAATCGCGGCGCCAATGAAACCACTTTCAGCAGTTGGTGCATCCCTAACTCTTTCTTCTCCATACTTATCAATCAGTCTTTTTGTCACCCCAAAAATTCCACCATACCTGCCAATATCTTCTCCAATTAATATAACCTTAGCATTTTCCTGCATTTCTTGGTCTAAAGCTTCGTTTATCGCCTCTCTAAAAGTTATAACTCTCTCACTCATCTCACTCACTCCCAATTCCATATCAATGTTCCTTTAGTTTTTGTAGAATACAAATCTTCAAACAGCTCTTCTGGCTCCGGATATGGGCTCTCCTCTGCAAACTTAATCGTTTCTTCTATTTCTTTCTCAACATCTTCCGCAATTTTTTCAAGAACCTCCTTTCCAAAAATTTTCTCTTCTATTATCTTTCTCTCAAATATAGCTAAAGGATCCTTGTTTTTCTTCCACCATTCGACTTCATCTCTATTTCTATAAAGCTCGTTATCATCTATAGTATGTCCAGTAAACCGATACGTCTTTGCCTCTATAAGAGTAGGTCCTTCTCTGCTTCTTGCACGCTCTACTGCTCTTTTTACAACTTCATATACGGCAACAACGTCTTGACCGTCAACTTCAACCGCCGGTATACCATAAGATATTCCTCTTTTGGCCACTCCTTCTATTGCTTGTTGCTTTGAGTAGTGTAGCGATATTTGATATTGATTGTTTTCACAGACAAAAATCACAGGAAGCTTCCAAATTGATGCTAGGTTCAAACCCTCATGGAAGTTCTGCTGGTTAGTTGCCCCCTCGCCAAAGAACGACACAGCTACATTTTTACTCTCGCTAAGCTTAAATGAAAGTGCAGCACCCACAGCATGCGGTATCCCCCCGCCTACAATTCCATTTGAACCGAGATTGCAATTCTCAAAATCAAATAAATGCATGCTCCCTCCTTTGCCTTTGCAGGCTCCTGTTCTCTTTCCAAGAAGTTCAGCCCAAAGCTTTTTCAAAGAACCTCCCTTAGCCAAGAAGTGTCCATGACCTCTGTGAGTGCTTGTAATGACATCCTCTCTATTTAAATTGGCAACGACACCTACTGCAACTGCCTCTTCTCCTATATATAAATGCAAAGATCCAGGAATCTTACCAATTCTGTAGTACTTCTCAATTGCTTCTTCATTCTTTCTTATAAGTAACATCGTTTTATACATCCAAAGAATCTTTTCTTTAGGTATCTCAGACAATAACATAGAAAATCATCATTAAAAAATCTAATAAATAGAAAACTAAAAAATATTCTTTTTTAGAAAGCTCCAAATAAAATTCAAGATCATCATCTTCGAGACTCTGACCTCCTCCCGCCCAAAAGGGCGAGCCTTCAGTTGTAACTTTTTAACAGCTTTAAAATTGCTTCTTTTTCCTTTTTATCTTTGATCTCAGTGATTATCTTTTTCTTGAACTCATTCCTTATTTTGTTTGTTTTTGTTATCTCATTAGATGGGAAAATCTGATCCTTTCAAAAGAACTTGCTTTTAGATAACCTTTCTGACACTTCTCCTATGATCCACAGTTTTTTTATATACTTGACAACAAGAAAATTTATAGCGAAAGTGCTTGATTTTTTTAACAGCTTATAAGTGTATCTTTCAGGAGAAACGGAAACTCCAATTAATAAAGGATTGACAGAGATTTGCGTCCACCATGAAGCGACCATCCCTCAACTTTTCCATCGTGTTCTGCTTTAATTATTATAGGTCTAGATAGGTCTAGAAGAGTTGAGTAGCTCTGTTAAATCTCTTAAATCGATTTTCTCAAGTCTATCACAAATGAGTATTATACTCTAAAACATTGATAAATCTTTTTAACCTTTTTATTAACTATCAAGTATTCTGTTTGAAATAATACTTTAAAACACTTACAGAAATCAAACGAACGAAGTAACGATGAAAGAATTTGAGGTGGTGATCACGGAATATAAGTGGACAGTTCTCATAAACACATCGCTAGGAGTTATAATGTCTTCTATGAATATGAACATACTAATGATATCCCTTCCAGCCATCTTTAGGGGGCTTGGAATAAACCCATTTGCCCCAGGAGAGTTCGCTTATCTTTTGTGGGTCCTAATGGGATACAGCATAATACTTGCAACAATTCTTGTAACTTTGGGAAGAATCTCTGATATGCATGGAAGAGAAAGAGCATACACGCTTGGATTCATAATATTTTCAATAGCTTCAATAGCTCTATCATTTATTCCGAGCAATTCTGGCAATTTTGGTGCTCTCATATTAATTATCTTGAGGATGGTCCAGGCAATAGGAGGCGGACTATTAATGGTGAATAGTACTGCTTTGATTACAGATGCATTCCCGCTTACAGAGAGAGGGAAAGCATTAGGATTAAATCAGGTAATGTTCATTGTTGGGACATTCCTTGGTTTAATTGCAGGCGGTCTCGTGGTGGGTATCGATTGGCATATGGTATTTATTTTAAGCGTTCCATTTGGTGTAGCGGGGTCTCTGTGGTCTGTATTTAAACTGAGAAAAACTAAGGGAACTGGAAAAGCGTCTCTAGATATTCCTGGAAATGTTACTTTAGCAGGAGGGTTGCTGGCAATTTCACTCGGTCTCACTTATGCACTAATGCCATATGGTAATTCACAAATAGGATGGGGAAATCCATGGGTAATAACAGCATTCATAATAGGAGTAGCTCTTTTTATTGTTTTTGTTGAGATTGAAAAAAAAGCAAAGGCACCATTATTTCAACTTTCTTTGTTTAAGATAAGACCATTTACGTATGGTTTGCTTGCACTTTTCTTCAATGCTCTTGCAAGGGGTGCGGTAATGTTCCTTATTACAATATGGCTTCAGGGAATTTACTTGCCTCTGCACGGGTACTCTTGGGAAGAAACGCCGTTTTGGGCAGGCATATATATGATTCCTATGATGCTTGGAATGGTCGTAATGGCGCCATTTTCAGGTATACTTACTGATAAATATGGAGCAAGAACATTCGCTACTCTGGGAATGATAATAGTTGCTATTACATTTTATGGTATGACTCTATTGCCATATAATTTCGATATAACATGGTTTGAGATATTGTTATTTATCAACGGTTTGGGCAATGGGTTATTTTCTGCTCCAAATACTACTGCCATAATGAATGCTTTAAGCTCTAAAGACAGGGCTGCTGGGAACGGAATGAGGCAGACTTTCAATAATATTGGATCATCTATAAGCATGGCCATTTTCTTCACAATACTGTTGACATTCCTTTCTAAATACTTGCCAACTCAAATTTCAACAACTTTATCCTCATATGGTCTGCCACAAGAAGTCATAAAGTTTATTTCCTCAATACCAGTAAGTGGTCTGTTATTTGGCGCATTCCTAGGAGTAGATCCGGCATCCGCAATACCAAGCTCATTAATCTCGCTTTTACCTAGCAATGTTGTAGAAATACTAAATTCGAGGGCATTTCTTCCAACAGTATTAGGACCATCATTTAAAACAGCTTTAACTAACTCACTGTATATTTCAATAGCACTAGTGTTGATTGGGGCGGTTTTCTCTTATATGAGAGGAGGAAGATATGTTATAGACGAGGAAAAAGGAGCAACAGCAAAAACCTAAATTTTTCTCATTTTTAAGTAATTCAGTGACAAAAACAGCTTTAAATATAAAGCGGTCTTTTATTATAATTAGCTTTAATATTATTTTTCGATGTTAAATTTTATATCAAATTTTTTAAAAATATTTTTTTGGTGAGAGATGAAATGCTTGAAAAAGTACAAACTGATAAGGCACCAAAGCCTGTTGGTCCATATTCTCAAGGCATAGTTGCAAGGAAAATTTTATGCTCTGAGGGAAAGGAATGTAGTATATTGTTTATTTCTGGTATGATCCCTGTAGATCCTGAAACAGGAAAGCCTGTCGAGGGTGGAGTTGAGGAGCAGGCTAGGAGGTGTCTTTTGAATATTAAGGCAGTTGTAGAAGCTGCAGGTGGTAGGCTAGAAGACATTGCGAAAGTAACTGTGTTCCTAAGCGATATTTCTAACTTTGATTCTTTCAACAAGGTCTATAGTGAGTTCTTCAAAGATCACAAGCCTGCTAGATCTGTAATAGGCGCTAAACCGCCAAGAGGGTATGAAGTCGAAGTTGAGGCTATAGCAGTTATTTATAAATAAAAAACAACAAGTAAAAGGTTCATTATAATGAAGTCTTTTTTTATTAAAAACGTTGAGATTAGGCTAGTCCAGGGAGATATAACAGAACTCGAAGTTGATGCAATAGCAAATGCTGCAAACTCCTATCTCGAACATGGAGGAGGAGTTGCCTTAGCAATAGTGAGAAAAGGGGGATACATCATTCAGAAAGAAAGCAGAGAATTTGTGAAAAAATTTGGGCCTGTTCCTACTGGTGGTGTTGCAGTTACTAATGCTGGAAAGCTTAAATGTAAGTATGTAATACATGCTGTAGGTCCTAGGTTTGGCGAAGAAAATGGCGATAAAAAGCTAGCATCAGCGGTAGCATCGGCTTTAAATAAAGCAGAAGAATTAAAAATAAACTCAATAGCTTTTCCTGCAATATCAACGGGAATTTTTGGCTATCCATATGAGAGAGCAGCTGAAATCATGTCAAAGGTATTCATTAACTATAGGTACAACAGCATTAAGCTTGTAGTTATGTGTTTGTATGACGAGGAAGCTTACAGAATTTTTGAAAAAGTCTTTTCAAGCATTTTTAGTTAAATTCCTTTTATTATTGAGTTCGAGACATTCTTTAGAATGCATATATGGAAGATTAAAAGTGCTCTAAAAGCAGATTAAAATGGGAAAGGATTCTATAGACATTCTGAAAATCGAAAAAGAACTCTTTTGAACAAGAGTGAGATTTCTGTCCACCTCTATTGCTAGCAGATTAAAAAGCAATTTAAAAACTACAAAAAATAAACATAATGTTTTTATATGAAAAACTTTTTAAAGTTAACTAATGGTGGGTCAATTGAAAAAAATTGATACTTCAATTATAGAAAGAGCAATTCCTATACCTTCTGAAGAATGGAATTGGAACAAAATAAGAAGCATTAAGATAATTGAAAGCAATGAGCCTCTTGTACCTTTAAGCTTAGTGCCAGAGCATATATTGTGCAGACCTCAATATTACATACAAGGTATAGGCAATTCTCTACCTGAATGCTATTCGAGAAAAGGTGTTCTCTTAAGACTTTTAAAAGCTTCTAGCAGATTGCCGAGTGAATACAAGCTGGTTATTCTTGATGCATGGAGACCTATCACAGTGCAACAGTCCCTTTTTGACACATTGAAGGAAAGGATAATGAAAGAAAATCCGTTGATTTCAGAAGAAGAAGCTATAAAAGAAACACTGAAATTTGTAGCGCTTCCTTCAAAAGATCCCAATAAACCATCTCCTCATAATACTGGCGGTGCTATAGATTTAACTATTGCCGACGAAAATGGACTTTTCTTGAATATGGGAACAGACTATGATGATACAACAGAAAAGGCTAGGACTACTTATTTTGAAGAGAAAGTAAGGAGAGGAGAAAAGTTAAGCGAGGAGGAGGAAGAGGCACTTAAAAATAGAAGGCTCCTGTATAACATAATGATAGATGCCGGTTTTACTAATTATTTCGATGAATGGTGGCACTATGACTATGGCAATCAGAATTGGGCATGGCTCTCTGGAAAGGATAATGCTATATATGGAAAAGCAAAAGTAAAATTTACATGGAAGGAATTTGATTAAGCTCTTTCCATCCTTTAAGGAAGAAGGTTCACATTAAAACGATCGTTTGCTCCTCTTATCTATTAAGCTTATATTTTAATCTGCCGATGAGTGAGAAGGATCGAGAACTATTAGCTTGGGCTCTTAGCCAATCTTAACGCATATAGTTGGTTTACTCAAAATATTTAATTTTCCTAACTTAAAAGGACTGATCATTTGTATTACTGCCAAGCGACCATCTTGCTCAGAACTTCATCTCCGACCTTTCCCTTCTCCACATCTGATATAGCTTTTTCCATAATCTCTACTGCCTTATCGATCTCCTCTCTCTCGATCGTGAGGGGAGGGGCTATCCTCAATACATTCCCGTACTTCCCGAAGGTCATCATTATCAGGCCATTTTCATATGCCCTCCATATGATCTTCTGCGCCTTCTTGCTCGAGGGCTTCAAGCTATCCTTATCATCAACGATCTCAACCCCTATCATGAGCCCCTTCCCTCTGACATCTCCAACGATCTCGTGCCCATCCTTGAGCTCATTCAGCCTCTTCATCAAGTACTCTCCCATGAGCTCAGCCCTATCATGAAGCCTGTTCTTTATTATATATTCTATGCCA
>NZ_JBMFSV010000018.1:0-22616 GCF_049967375.1 Fervidicoccus sp.
AGACATAGAAATGAAAAAATAAGTAGTTTTTATAAAGATGGACGCTCAGGAAACTTCACATTGTATCGAGAAAATGAGTGGGTAAAGGTTTTTGAGCGTTGAGACCTCTGAAACCCTAGATGAAGCTGCGCGCGTGAAGCTCTATTTGAACACCAAAAGCTCCATCATTTAAGGCGAAGTAGGTTACATGAAAAAGAGCTTGGAAATCTTACTTTGAATTTTTCAATAAAGCACTGATAATTTATAAGCATAAAATTAAATTATTGTTAAATTCTCGGAGCGACCCAATAGGTTAACGATCCACCAGGTGTAAATTGAACTTGTATTTTTATTGGAAGTTGTGAACCAAAAGCCACTTTTGTGGTAGTGTTACTGTCCATTTTTTTAGCAACCGAAGATAAAAGCTCAACACCGTATTTTGAACTCGCTTCACTTACAGAAGACTTTAATAAAATCAAAGGATTACCTTCAGTAAGAGTTGCAATATAAGCTCTGCCTTGACCTTCAGATTTAATCACAATGCTCGAATTTTTATATTCAAATTCAACTTCTTCTCCCACTTTGCTGACATCATCTAGAATATCCTTTAAATCACCAGCTAGAATTTCAAATTCTATAGGTAAATCTACCTTGGGCTCGCCTATATCTTCTACATTTTCTATAGAAACCTGCAAATCAAACGATCTAATAGCGCCGTTTTTTGAATTTTTAAAAACGATTTTTAAAATCCCTTTATCTTTTTCCAATGAAAGTTCTAAAACATCGTTTTTTGTTGCTCTTTTTAGTATTTTGTTGAAATCTCTAATTTTTACCCTGAATGATATATTCTCTTCAAGCTCGAATTCATTAAATATTTCAGATGGTATTTCTAAGATACTCATTGTAGTTTTATCTTCACTTAAGGTTTTACTGGAAATTCCTTTTTCGCTTATAGTTAAAGGAACTTCTTCTGCTACTTTTGCGAGTACGTCTATAATATCTTTAAGATCGCTTGCATCGTTTAAGATAATCTTCATAAATTTTCACCTATGGAATAAAATTGACTTTTCTAGTTTTATTCTTTTTTACTAATTTCTTCTAATATAAACTCCAGTTTTTCCAGTTTTTCTTCGGTGTTTGCATTGCTAAGTCTCTTTACCTCTATTTTCCATCCATAATCGCTACATTTGTTCCAAAGTTTAAATGTTATAAAACATCTATAGCATACATTTAATTTTCTATTTTTTATCGTACAATTAGCAGTAGGCGAATTCTTCCCGCATAAATCGCATCTGTACCAATAGATGCTCAAAGTAATCACTCTTAATTATTTTATTGCACCTGTCATAAGTTTTTTAAATCTAACAGCATCTTCTAACATAAATATATTGTTAAACAAAACATATATATTTTTATTATGAACTATAGCTTTTCCAATTAATTTTGATAGAGAGATTAAATCTTCATCTGTGTATTTATATTTGTAGTTTGTTTCTCTTTTTCCACCTAGACCGTGAAGTCTTATATAAAGGAAATGCTCATAAAAAATTTTACCTCTTCTTAATGCATCAGTTACTATCTCTACTTTTTCATTTTCGATCTTTTCTAAAAAAGAATCATCTTCAGCATATTTTCCTCTTGGTTCCCAAGCAATTTTTATATTTTTTTCAACTATGCTTGTAATTTCTTTAAAAAAACTTGAAATTCTATCTTTGGTATATTCGTCATAAGGCATAGATGGAGGAGATTGAAGAACTATTACTTCTGCATTTAACTTTCTAGCCTGATCTACAACTTTCGAGAATGCCTCAAAGTTTTCTTTTGTAGGTTTGAGGTATCCGTAATTGTTAATCTCTCCATTTATTTTATTTTTCATTTTTTTCCACGTAGGAGAAGTTGAAGGATGTGTAATCACTTGCCAGCATTTCAAGGTTATCTTATTTTCATTTCTTTTGTTTTTCAAGATATTAGAAATTTCTTTATCTGATAACAAATCATAAAAAGATTTCTGAATCTCTACTACATCTACTAGAGAAAAAACTCTCTTCATTGATGTCGGAAAGCCACATGTTCCGACAAATACTAAATTCGTAGAGTTCATAAATATGCTTTCTCTAAAAGTTCTTCTCGACAGGTTTTACAGACACCATGTAGATGACAGGCAACTCGCTTATTTTTTTCTCGATTTCTTCAGGTTTTATTTCTTTATTCCCAGGTTCAACGATCATCGTGCATTCTCCAATTTCTCCTCTCTTTATAGTAGAACATTTAGATATTAAAATGTCCAACTTCATATCCAAGAAGGCTTTTGTAAGATCTGCTAGAGCACCAGGCTTGTCTTGGAGCTCAACTCTTATTTCATAAAGCTCTTCGTTTTTAGTAGTTATTGGAGTTAAAATCATTTCTTTTTTATCTACGTCAGCAATGAGCACCATATACCTTCCTTCTGAAATATCCATAGACTCTCTTATAAAGAGTGGTATTGTTACCCTACCTTTTGGATCGATTTTTACAACACTACTTAATTTCAACGAAACCACCTTTGTGTAATTTTCTTATTATAACAATAATATAAATCTATACTCTACCTTCATATATATTTTATTACTTCACTCCTTCGTGTTTAATAAATTTAAGATTTTGGGCTAAAAAATTTATATCATTAGTGAAAGGAAGACTTTCGCATCTTCGACCATATTCTTTATTGAAGCATATTCATTTGGCTGATGTTCAACTTCATCGATAGTGCACCAAACTACAGCAGGGATTCCTTTTTGTCTGAAGAATGCCGCTACTGTACCTCCACCTATTCCGCCTGTTTTCGGTGTAATGCCCCTCAATTTTTGTATCGATTCTGTTAGCTTTTTCACTATTTCACTGTTTGGATCTGTTGGCTTTGTAGAATCACTGCGATTAACAATTTCAATTTCAATTTTGGGTAGACTTTCTCCCTCAATGACTTTTTTGTGTTTTGCAATAATTTCATTCTTTGTCTGGTTTACTACATTTAGGACTTCATCAATAGTATATTCAGGCAATATTCTACAGTCAAAAGTGATTTCATGGTCAGAGGGAATTATATTAACTGAACCAGCTGAACCTCTTACCATAGTCGGTTCGAATGTACTCCTCGGAGGGTCGAATAAATCATTTCTTTTGTTAAACTTTTCGTGCAATTTTTTATCTAATGTTATAACAAAGTCGGCAGCAACACGATGGGCATTAAGTCCTTTGTCGGGCATTGAGCCGTGGACCTGCTTCCCGGTGACCTTAACTCTTAGCCAAAGAATACCTTTTTCTGCAATTTCTATAAAGCTTCCTTCAGAATTTCCTCCGTCTGGAACTACTATCCAATCATTTTCTCCGAATAGATCTGGTCTGGCTTTTAATAAATACTGCGCTCCATATTCAGAACCGGTTTCTTCGTCGCTTACAAAAGCTAAAGCCACTGTCCTAGAGGGTCTAATTCCTAAGTCCATCAAGGCTTTTACTGCGTATAATGAAGCTACTAGAGACTGCCCATTGTCAACGGATCCTCTGCCATAAACCTTTCCATTTTTAACGACAGGTTCAAAAGGTTTGCATTCTGTCCATTTGCTTAATTCTCCAGGTGGAACAACGTCCATATGTGTTAAAAACCAGATCTTATCTTTTTCGTTTTTACCTTTATAAATAGCAACAATATTTGGTCTTATTCCTCCTTTTGCTCTTGGGTCAGGAGCATTGACTTCAATAATATCATCGAACTTCCATTTTTTAATAATTTCAAGGAGTTTTTTAGCTTTATCGAGCTCTCCTTCTCCTCCAGAACTAGGACTGATTGCAGGAATTTTTATGAGTTCTACCAAAGTATTAACCATTTCATCTTTTAATGATTCAACTTTATCTAAAAGTTCTTTGGGAATATTAGAGGTTTTATTCAAAACTTTCCCCTCATATTTTTAATGTTAAAATATTAAAAAATTAAAAATAATAAAGTTTTAGAAAAAGCTTTTAAACAGATTTTATTTAAACTAAAATTGCCATAGCTCGGGCCCGTCGTCTAGCTGGTTAGGACGCTGCCCTCACGCGGCAGAGGTCCGGGGTTCAAATCCCCGCGGGCCCATTCGTCTTCTATCATATCACAAGGAATGATTAAGGTGATCTTTTTTGACTTGAGGACATATTCACTATAGAGGTAACGCTTGTACTTGACCTTCTATACAACATAGAACATGCTATTATATATTATTGATATTACTCTCGCTTAGTTTTATGAAGGATCTTTATTATAGACTCAACATTTTTTGTTCTATTTAGTTTTTTTACAGCTGAAAATCTTTTCATTTGTTATTGCAATGAAGGTTTAAACATCTTTAAGGGTTTCATCTTTCATCTCTATTATTAGAAACTTTATCCGTTAGATACGAGATTACGTAAACACACGCTGAAGATGTTATGAATTGTATCATGAATACCGCGGGAACTCCCAAAGCTACGCCCGAAAATACTTGTTGTTTACCGGAGAATGTATCTAACTTTACTGCTCTGTTATTGAAAGATATAAACTCAAATAAATGCAAAAACCATGCTCTGTTTAGAGTGAGGGAAAAAATTAGGTAGAAACTGTGTAGCTGCAATAACTATTTTTATTTTTTAAGAAAACATTCGAAAGTTTTATTCTTCATTCCAACAAAAAAGTTATTTAAAATTTATAACAACAAATTAATTATCAATTGAAAGAGGAGATGTTTAACTTTGGATGAGGATTTACTCAGAAAAGCATTGGATTATGCATTAACACAAGGAGCTAAATATGCAGAAATAAGATTTCATAAAAATGAAGAAAATTATGTGATTCTTAGAAATGGAAATTTAATAAGTGCAGGAAAATCGTCAAGAAAAGGTATAGCCATAAGAGTACTTTATAACGGCAATTTGGCTTTTTCGTCTACAAATGATATAAGTAAAGAAAGCATTTTTACTGGTATAGATAAAGCCATTGCCAATGCAAAAGCACTCAATATAAATAAAAAAGAGAATTTTTCACTATCTGAAGAAAGGAGTCTAGGTAAGAGTAAATACGAAGTTTATGTTAAAGAATCATTTGATCAATTGCCAATAGATGAAAAAATTTCTTACTTGAAAAATTTGTACATGGTTGCTCTAGATTCCGTGAAGAATGCGAAATTGAATGCAATGTTTGAATCATACAGTGATGAAATAGAAGAAAAAGTTATCGTCAATAGCGATGGTGGATATGTAGAGAGTAAAATACCTAGACTGTACTTCTTCGGAAACATAATTATATATGACCCGCAGAAAGGATCAATGCAAAAAATGATAGAAAAAGGTGCAAGTGGAGGACTCGAGCTTCTAAAAGGCTGGAGGCTTGAAGATGAAATAAAAAATGATTTAAAATCTCTAGAAAAAGTTCTATTAGAAGGTAAATCTCCCCCAAAAGATGCTGTAGATGTGGTAGTAGGTAGTGAAATAGTAGGTCTAATTGTCCATGAAAGTGCAGGACATCCAATGGAGGCAGATAGAATCTGGGGGAGAGAAAGCGCACAGGCAGGAGAAAGCTTTGTAAAGCCTGAAATGATCGGTAAAGTGTATATAGGTAATTCGAATGCTACAGTTATAGATGATCCGACAATACCTGAGAGCAATGGATTTTACTTATATGATGATGAAACTGTCCCCGCAAGAAAGAGATATATCTATTATAAGGGTCTTTTGAACGAGCCTCTTCATAACAGATGGACTGCATCCGTATTCAAAACAAATAGCAACGGTGGAGCTAGAGCTATGGATTATACCAGTGAGCCTATTGTAAGAATGTCAAACACATATTTAGAACCAGGAGATATGACTTTCGAAGAATTAATCGAAGACATTAATTTCGGAATTTTCATTAAAAGCTATATGGAGTGGAATATCGATGATATAAGATGGGGACAAAGGTATGTAGGTTTAGAATCGTATCTAATAGAAAGAGGAGAAATTAGCGAACCCGTTTTAAACCCTGTCCTTCAATTCAATACGAGGGAATTTTACAGTAGCATAATAAGTAAAGATAAAAATCTAGAATTTTCTTCGGGAACATGCGGGAAAGGCGAGCCTCATCAAGGCGTTCCTGTTTGGCATGGAGGACCAAATATAAGATTAAGCAAAATGAAAGTGGGGGTGATCGCATAATGAGTGGGGAAATAAATAACATTGCAGAAGATGTAGCTAAAAAAATGAAAAAAGGAGGTTTTGATGACGTTGTTGTAAAAATTACGTATCTAGAAGAAACGATGACAAAAGCTGCAAATAACACGATAACAATAACACAAAACTGGTCGAATAAAAGACTTGATCTTTATCTTGCAAAGGATAAGAGAATTTCAGTTATGTCTACACATTTTAGCTCATTTGAAGATATTGAAAAAATACTCGATAGCAGTAGCAATGTAATAAGCAAGATCCAACCATCTGAACTTTATGCTGAATTGCCAAAGCCTAACGCTGAACATAGTTCAAAAATTCTTGATATCAAAGTTATCGAAAAAATGAGCGAAGTGCCCGTATACATGCAAAAAATGATAGAGAAATCTTTGGAATCCGGGGCAGAAAAGGTCGCGGGGGTTCTTTCGTTTATCAAAGAAGAGAAAGTATTGTCTATAAATGGTGAGGAAAACTTTAATGAAGTCAGTACGGCAGTTAAAACTTATATAAGATCCTTTAAAGGAGAAAAAAGCGGTATGTGGAGTTTTGGTTCAAGGTACCTTGATGAAAAAGAGCTTCTTAATACCTCAGAAAAGGCAACTCAATTTGCTTTGCTTCAAAATAAAAAAGAAAAAATTGACAGCGGAAAATATGACATAATATTGTCACCGCTTATTGCAGGAAATCTGCTGAACTACATTATGTTTTCTGCTTCAGCTTTTAATGCATTAGCTGGCCTTTCATTTTTCAAAAATAATGAAAACAACATGTATTCTGAACAACTTTCACTTTATGATTCTCCAGAAGAAACAGATCTTCCAGGCTCTACTAAATTTGATGACGAAGGACTTGCCACATATACTAAACCAATAATTGAAAAAGGAATGTTTAAAACATTCTTGCACAACTCGAAAACTGCAAAGAAATTTAATACGAAATCTACAGCTAATGCAGGAATGTTAGCTCCAATTAACTGGAATATAAAAGCAAACACTGGCGATAGTAGCTTAGAAGAAATGATCAGGGAAACAAAACTCGGCATATTCTTCAACAACAACTGGTATACACGATTGCACAACTATGCAGAAGGCATTTTCTCTACCGCGCCTAGGGATGCCATTCTTCTCATAAAAGATGGAGAAATTGTAGGGTATTTAGATAGAATTAGAATAGCCGATTCATTTAGCAATTTATTGAAGAAAATCTCAATGCTTTCAAAAGATATATATAAGATTTGGTGGTGGGAAGTAAGTATACCTACTAAAGTCCCTTACATTAAAGTTGACTCTATAAGAATTGCAACCGAAAGTTTAGCATAAAATTTGATTTATTAATTTTTTAATAAATTTCTTAAGAAAAATTTAAAAAACAAGTAAAATATACGAAGTAGAGGTTATAGATAAAGGAGTGGAGAAATTAATGGGTAGTGAAAGGAAATTCAGCGTATGCCTCAAAGTCCTGTACTAAGTATGGATATGTGAAAGAAGACTTTACTCTATCTGATCGTATTTTTGTCTTTCTGATTGCGTGCTCTGATCAGTGATCATGACTATAATGCTTTTCTAAGCATTTCGCTTTTGGTTCGGGAAGCTTTTAAAGCTTGCAGACAGGAAATATTCATAACAAGATGGAGATGCCCACCTGTAAGGGCAGGGTTAGTTCACATGAAATAAAAATATAGAAAGATAGAAAGTTTATTTATAAAAATTAATATATTCAAGTTTTTATTGATAAAGCATCATTACAATGTTTATTATTATATAACATTTATAAAATGTAAAATAATTACTTTAAATTTATAATAATGGAGATATTTATGAACGGGAAAAATTTATATATAAAGTAAAGTAATAAATAATTTTATATCACAAATTATCTATTTCAAAAAGGCGAAACAAAATGAGTTCTGAAAAAAATCCTTTACTTTTAGATGAACCAGGAAAAAGAATGTTAATGGTAGGCAACCAGGCTATCGTAAGGGGCGCGCTTGAAGCTGACGTTGATGTTGTTGCAGGATATCCTGGTACTCCGTCTTCTGAAGTTTTAGAAATGCTAAACGAAATGAGAAAACAGTTAGGCATTTATGCGGAGATCTCCGTTAACGAAATGGTGGCAGCTGAAGTGGCAGGCGGTGCAGCAGCTGCAGGGCTCAAGGCTCTAGTTACTATGAAGCATGTAGGTGTCAATGTGGCTTCTGACTTCTTTAATGTAATAAATATGACGGGCATAGATGGAGCGTTGGTAATATATGTTGGAGATGACCCTGGTGCATGGGTATCTCAAAATGAGCAAGATACTAGAATTTACTGTGAGATGTTTCACTTCCCTTGCTTAGAGCCATATGATCAGCAGACTGCAAAAGATTTAATGATAAAGGCCTTCGAACTTTCAAAAAAATACAGCTTGCCAGTAATTGTTAGATCAACGCACAGAATTGCGCATGCGAGCGGTTCTGTAACGATTGGTAAGTTACCTAAGTATCCGAAAGAGCTTCCAGAAGGCAAGTTCGTTAAGAATCTTGACAGATGGTACACCGGAGACGTATTCATACAAAAATTACATAAAGAACTACATGAAAAACTCTATAAAATACAAGAAGACATAGAGAACTTGAATCACTATTATGAAAAGGGAAATAGCAAAATAGGAATAATAGCAGATGGTATAAACATAATGTATGCTAGAGAGGCTTTGCAAAAGCTTGGACTTGAGGGAAAAGTAAGCATTCTAGGTCTGGTAGGAGTTTTCCCAGTACCAAGAAAGGTAATCGCAAACTTCATAAATGGTTTAGATAAGGTTTTAATTGCTGAGGAAACCGAACCTTATCTCGAAAACTATGTAAATGTTATCGCTCATGAGAACGGTTTGAGCAATCTTAAAGTTTATGGACGTAATACTGGAAACATACCTTGGAGCAATGAATTGAATAGCTCAATAATCGCCAATGCATTAGTTGATATAGCAGGTAAAGAGCTTGGTGCTAAAGGATTACCAGAAATACCAACACAAGTAAAAGAGGCAGTTAAAAAAGCTCAAGAAATAACTCCATTTAGATATCTGACATTCTGTGCCGGCTGTCCTCATCAAGGAACATTTTATGCCCTTAAGATGGCACTTTTACGTGAAGGCGTTAAAATTGACAATATACCAATAATTCTAGATATAGGGTGCTACGGTCTTGCTCCGTTCTCTCCAATGAGAATCGGTGATGTTAGCCTGAACATGGGTTCAGGATTTGGATTTCCGCAGGGGCTTAGAGTTGCATTGAAAACAAAGGATCCAGTTATAGGTGTTGTGGGAGATTCGACATTCTTCCATGCATCAATACCTGCATTAATAAATGCAAAATGGAATGGTCAGAAAGGAATGCTATTCATAGTTGCTGATAACAGGATTACAGCAATGACCGGAGGTCAGCCGAACCCGAGTTCGGGAATGAGAGGAGATCATTCGCAGAATCCATCAATAAATGCGGAAGACGTGATCAAAGCTATGGGCTATGAAGTTGAAGTAATCGATCCATATGATGTTAAAGGCTCTATAGAGGCATTTAGGAAAGCTATAAAGAAAATAAGAGAGACCGGTGAAAACGTAGTTGTTGTATCAAAGAGGGGCTGTGCGTTATATGTAGAGCCGCCAAAGACTCCTTACTATATTGACCCGGATAAATGTACGGGATGCCGTGTTTGCCTATTGACTCTTGGATGCCAAGCTTTACAGTGGGATTCTGTTAAGAAAAAAGCTCACATTGCAGATGAACTTTGTGTCGGATGTGGAGTATGTGCGCAAGTATGTCCTTATAATGCGATAATAAAACCGGAGGGTGGTAAACAATGAGCAACGAAACTAAACAGGTAATTGTAACAGGTATAGGTGGACAAGGAAACGTATTAATGGCAAGGATATTGGTAGCAGCTGCCATAGATTCCGGCCTTGAAGGAAGGGTAGGAGAATTATACGGCTCAGCGCAAAGAGGCGGACCAGTTGCGAGTCATGTGAAGTTCGGGAAAAAAGCATTTTCTCCGATAATTTTAGAGCATGAAGCAGATGCAATCATATCGTTAGAGCTATCTGAAAGTTTAAGGAGACTTAACATGCTAAAGCCGAATGGTGCAATACTAATAAACGATTATAGAATAATACCGTCATCAGTAATGTTGGGTGAATCTAAATATCCTACTAAAGAAGAAGTAATAGAAGCTATAAAGAAAGTCACGGATAAGATATGTATTATACCGGCAACCGATATGGCAAAACAGCTAGGCAACGCAAGAATTGCTAACGTCTTGATGCTAGGAGCATTTAGAGTGTTCTTTGATACCGGTATAGATAGAGAATACTTTATCCAAGCAATAAAAGAAAATGTAAGACCAAAATACGTTGAGTTGAATATAAAAGCATTCGAAAAGGGTGAAGAATTAGGTAGAGAGTTATGCAAAGCGATCTAAAATATTTTTTTTATCCTAGTAGCGTCGCTATAATTGGAGCTTCTGAAGATCCTCTTAAAATAGGAGGGTTAGTTTTCAGAAACGTTATCAGCGGGTATAAAGGCAAAGTGTTTCCAATAAATCCTAAGCATAATATGCTTAACGGATACAAAGTATATCGAAGTATATTAGACGTGCCAGACGAGGTTGATTTGGCGATAGTTGTCATTCCTGCCGCAGGAGTTCTAAGTGCTATAGAAGAGGCATGTAAAAAGAAAGTCAAAGCGTCAATAATAATAACATCGGGTTTTGCAGAGACAGGAGAACAGGGTAGAAAACTCCAAGAACAGGTGATAACAAGAGCTAAAAGCTGTGGAATGAGAGTTATTGGCCCGAACTCATTCGGAATAGTCTCGACAGCAGTCGATTTAAATGCTACATTCGGAGTTGGAATCCGAAGAAAAGGATCTACTGCATTTATATCACAAAGTGGAGCGATCGCTGACGGTACGTTTGACTGGTTCCAAGACGAAGGAATTGGGTTTAGCATCCTTGTAAATCTTGGAAATAGAGGAGATGTTAATGAGGCTGAAATCATTAGATTTTTGAAAGAAGACGAGACAACTAATACTATAGGAATATACCTTGAAGGATTGCCTAATGGCCTAGGAAGAGAGTTTTTAAAGGCAGTAGAAGAAACCATAAGCGAAAAACCAATTGTAGTTCTCAAATCAGGAAGAAGTTCTAGTGGTGCCAGAGGCGCAATGTCGCATACAGGTTCGCTTGCTGGAAGCTACAATATATATAAGACTGCAATTCAGCAGCACCACGCTTTTGTAGTAGAATCAATGCAAGATTTGATAGACTATATAAGAGCTTTAAGTATGCAGAAGAATAGAACGACAAATAGTGAAATTAGGGGTATAGGAATATTGAGCAATTCTGGAGGACTTGGTATATTGGCAGCTGATGAAGCGGAAAAGGTTGGATTTAACGTTCCTATGCTACCACAGAATGTAATAGATGAAATCAGAAAAATTATCCCTCCTTATGGTGCACCATATAACCCAATAGATGTAACAGCTCAGGGAACGCCAAAACAGCAATATGAATTTTATTCAAAGACATTCAAAGTATTAGAAGAGCACAATGTAGTTGATGGATATGTGGTAATAATTGAGGGTAGTTTTCCAAGAGAAACTGTAGAAGCTATAACAGATGCGATAATAAATGAGATCGTTCCAATAACGAAAAAACCTATAGTAGTAAATTGGTATGCGGCGAAATCTATAATTGAAGATCTCGCAAAGAAAATAGAGAATGAAAAAGTGCCTGTGTATCCCACACCAGAAAGAGCGATTCATGGTCTTCAAGCTCTAATTAATTATTCATTAGCAAGGAAAAAAGCTCAAATAAAAGCCTTAATTTCTCAATCTTAATTATGGAGTTTGTCGATGACAAAAGCGTTGAGCTTACACTTAAAGTTTTAAAAATCAATATAGCTGGAAATGGACATTATTTTGTTACTTCTATAATAACTTCTCCAGAATCTTCTGAAAGGGTATTATCTCTAGTCGAAAACATACTGAAAAGAAATGGAGCAAAAAATGTGTATAAAGCAAAGACTTTAGATGAAGCCGAAAGCGAAGGGATATTCGATATAAGAAGAAATTATGACATCGGATTGAGAGATCTAGTAGTAAAAATGCGAAAGAATCCTGCTAGCAAAATAATAGATTACAATGAAGATATAAGCGTTCCTCCTTCGAAGCTTCCAGAAGCTGTAAGAAGAATAAGAGAAATAGAAAAAAGATATGGATTACCTTTAACGCTTGCTGGACACGTAGGAGATGGAAACTTGCACCCCGTAATTAAAATCGAGGAAAAGAACATAGAGCAGATTGAAACATACGAAAAGATGAAAAGCGAGATACTTAAAGCTGTGATTGAATTGGGCGGTACTGTTAGCTCTGAACATGGAATAGGTCTGGATAAGAAAAAAGACCTGATAATGGAACTAAAAAGCAAAAACAGCGTGAAGGATATCGATATAATGAAATCAATTAAGCAAACATTTGATCCTAAGAACATTTTGAACCCTGGTAAAATATTTGAGGTGTAGGAAATGGAGGATGCTCAAAGCAAAGATGAAGAAATTGTCAACGAAAAAATAAAAGTAGTTCTTGATGATGCTTTAAGCTGTGCCTTTTGTGGAAACTGTGAATGGGTCTGCCCTACTTTGAAGATTAAGAAAAATAGAATATATGGGCCTAGAGGAAGAATCACAGCAATTCTTAATTTTGTAAGAGAAAACGTTCTTACGGATGGCGCAGTTGATGCTATATTCACTTGCCTTCAATGCGGTGCTTGCGTTACACAGTGCCCAGCAAATATAAGAATTGATGAAGATGTTAGGACAGTTAAATCATATCTGATAAATAAAAATATGCTTTAAGGTGAAAAAAATGACACTTCCAATTAAGGAAATTTTAAATATGATGGTGAGCTTTGATAAGAAATATGGGATCCCATTTCCCGTTTCAACTGAAATCATATACAAATGGGCTTTGGGCACCGATTTGCCAAAAAACACAGATACAGTAATCTATACCGGTGGATTATATCAGCTAGTACCTTACATTAAAGAATTTACCAATTATCTAGAGTCAATTGAAGAAGCTAAAGGTACTTCAATTATTATGAAATTCGGAGAAAGATTCATTAGCTTGACTGATTTTTTCGCTAAAATAGTTGTAAACGTATCAAAGGATGAACTTGAAAAGCAATATTCTATAATACGAAATATAGTTGAACTTATAAAGTCAACGGGAACAGATTTTGGTTATCTTTATGATAAGGACATGTATACAGGTGTTCTTTTGTTTGACTATGGACTAAAAGATGCTTTTAAAGAACACGCAGAATCAGTTCATAAAAATTTAAAGGAATCGGGTGTTAAGGCAGTAATAACTATAGACCCTCATACTACGTACATATTGAAAACTATTTATCCAAAAATTTTAAAAGATTTTAACATTAATGTCATCAATTACTTAGAGTTGCTTTATAAATTTAAAATGAAACCTAAAAGAGAAATTCACGAGAGCTTTACGATACATGATCCTTGTTATTATGCTAGAAACCTCAACATCATTACTCAACCAAGAGAACTTCTTTTAAACGGAGGAGTAAAAATTAACGAACCTTTTAGAACAAAAGAATTGACTTTTTGTTGTGGCAGTCCAGTGGAGACATTATCTCCTTCATTATCAAAAGAAATAGCGAAAACTAGGCTAGAAGAGCTTGTTCTCACAAGTGATCGCATTATAACGATGTGCCCTATGTGTAATCTTTCCCTTTCGAGAGTTAATGAGAAGAATGCAAGTATAGAAGATATTTCAGAAGTCCTCAAAAAAATTTACTTGTAAAAAGTTCGAATTTTTATTTAAAAATAATTTTTTATTAATAAAAAATTGATTAAATAGTTTTTTGATAATTCTAAAAAAGATATATATTAAAGAATTATAGAAATAATTTGGTGAAAAAATTGAATTTTATTGATATTGACATAATAAGCAAAATGGAAAAAAATGAGTTAGAGAGAGGGCTAAAGCTTGTCTTTAATCCGCCCATTACTTCTTTTGACCTCAGTGAATCAGTAAGAAAAAAAGCAGGAATAGTTTTACCGCAACAGCCTATAACGGAATCTATAGAACTCTCTAAAATTGAGAACGCTTTAGGAAATAAAGCCCTCGAAAAATTTCTTGCACTGGATCAAGTTATAAGTTTAATGCCATATAACGATTATATGAAACTAAAAGAAAAAAGTGATATGGAAATTCTTTTTGATTGGGAAGAAAAAATCGCAAAACAAATCTCCGTAATAGAAAATTTAAGGAGTGATGATTTAAGAGGTGAAGATTCGAAAAGAGAAGGAATACTAATGCTGGCAGTTTCTAATAAACAGTTAAATATAGTAAAGGGAAGACATACTGAATGGGTTTGGAGAGAAAAAGCCCTGGATGGTTCTGATGCTCCTGATGCAATAAAACTGTCTGAAGATATTTCCAGAATAGCTAACACGCTTAGTGAAAATGGAGTGAAGACTTTTGTTGCAATAGATTCCGAAATTTATGATGAAGCGAAGAACCTCTTCGTAAGGTCAAAGATTTTTAAAGTAAATGTCCCTGAAAATATGGCCAAAATATTCTATACAAGAGACCAGAGTGTAACGTGGCTAAAATATCCAATTATTGGTAACATGAGCTTGAAGCTAAGAAGAGGGGAAGAGGAAGTTCTTAATGAAATATACTACAACTTAAATATATACCCTATGGCAAGGGCGAGATGGGTTAAATTTGA
This sequence comes from Fervidicoccus sp., assembly GCF_049967375.1. NCBI lineage: Archaea > Thermoproteati > Thermoproteota > Thermoprotei > Fervidicoccales > Fervidicoccaceae > Fervidicoccus > Fervidicoccus sp. Next base: position 14,958 of record NZ_JBMFSV010000018.1, read on the forward strand.
CAACATGCTGGTTAGAGCTGTAATGGAGGGAGGAAATTTCTTTATAATAAAAACTGAAAAAGGAGTTGCACTGTTGACAGGCATCGGGGTAAGAGGTTCTAACTATGCGACATTTAAATTTTTAGGCGAGATATTGCCAGAAGACGTTAGGATAATAGGAGTTCCTCTAGCTGGATACATTAAATACTGGGAATTTGGGGCTGTTCATCTCGATACCGCATTTGCTTACTTGGGAGACGTTGGTGGCGAAAGAGTGGGGATAATAGATCCTTCAAGAGTTGGCTTTTATTCTGCTTTAGAATATGATAGAAAAAGCGGGATGTTTAGAGTAACAGAAATCCTTAAGCTCATGAAAGAGCTTGAAGTTAAAATTGATGAGATGCCAAGGGAGAGTCAGAGCCCGATCACCATGACAAACGCTTTAAATCTCGGCAATGGAAAACTGGCGGTTGATTCTTATAATGAGAAAGCAAATGAATATATAGAAAAAACTTACGGACTTGAATTATTGAGAATAAAAATACCTCAGATTGAAGCCGGCGGCGGAGGAGTTAGGTGCTCTACAAGAGAGCTATGGGAGTTAAATAAGTGAAAAATCTAAAAAAATAACTAAATGATTATTTTTTAATTTTTGTTAGGACATTAAATATTTATTATGTTTGAACAAAATTAATAAATTTAATAAAAGGTGAAAGATATGTTTGATTTTTCGAAAATAAAAAATTTTAGAGGTAGGGATTTTATTACTACAAGAGCTTTTAGTAGAGAAGAAATAGATTACTTGATTGATTTAGCTGTAGAGTTAAAGCAACTTAGGGAACTTGAAATTGAGTTCTTACCATTAAGAGGAAAAACAATAGGGATGCTATTTAGGAAACCATCAACTAGAACTAGATCTTCATTTGAAGTAGGTATTGCAGAACTTGGAGGCATTCCCTTTTATTTTAGGCCTGATGAGATGCAATTAACAAGAGGCGAACCGGTAAAGGATACAGCAAGAGTCCTTGATAGATATCTGAAAGGGTTCGTAATAAGGACATTTGGACAAGATGAAGTTGAAGAATTTGCTAAGTATATGAAAGTGCCGGTTATCAATGCTTTGACGGATTTAGAGCATCCATGTCAAGTCCTTGCAGATTTAATGACGATTAGAGAGAAAAAAGGCAAATGGGATGGATTGAGAGTCGTTTATACAGGGGACATTTGGAATGTCGCACATTCATTAATAGTAGAAGCACCAAGACACGGAATGGATTTCATAATAGCAGTTCCTAAAGGATATGAACCTAATGAAGAAATTTGGAAATTTGCTGAGCAAGAAGCAAGAAAAAGAGGGACTAGATTGGAAATAGTCCATGACCTCAACGAAGCAGTTAAAGGTGCAGATGTAGTGATCGCAAATACTTGGTGGAGTATGGGTAAGCCGGAGCAGGAAAAAGATAAAAGAAAAGAAGACTTTAAGCCATTCACAGTTACTCCTTCTCATATGGAATTAGCAAAGCCTGATGTGATTTTTATGCACTGCCTGCCAGCATATAGAGGAAATGAAATGACCGAAGAAGTTATAGAAGGTAAATGGAGTGTTGTTTTCGATGAAGCAGAAAATAGGTTGCATACAGAAAAAGCAGTATTAACCGCTGTAATACCATAATTTTTTAAATAAATCATATTTATAAATAAAGAATTAAATTTTTATTTTTTCAAGTCTTGATTTTTTAACTTTTACAGAAACATTAAAATATATGATCATTAATAAATATTTTATTTATAAAAAAGTGAGGTTAAAAATATGACTTCTCAGGGTTTAAAAAGGCAGGTTAAATGGTATGTTTCAGCGGCTTTAGTTATTGGAACTTTAGGAGCAACAGGTTTATTTGGTAACTTGCCAGTAACTTATAGTATGGCTGGTCCTGCAGCAGCTCTTGTCTGGATTGTTACACTGCTTTTTGGTGCTTTTGCAGCGGTAGTTTTAGCTTATAACTTTACAATATGGCCAGATAAGGCGGGAGCTGAGTACGCTCCAGTGAGAATAGCACTGGGAAAAATACCTGGAGCCATTGCAGGTTGGGGATTTTATATAAACTGGGGAACTGCAGGAGCAATAGCTTCTCTAATATTAGGCAGATATATATTTGGCACAGATCCTTCGACGTTTCTACACAGACAGCTATTCGCTTTTGCTTTGGTAACGATATTTTTTGTGTTCAATTATTTTGGCATTAAAATAGCAGGTATAACTCAGACTATACTCACAATACTTAAAGTAGTACCCCTCATATTAGTTGGTCTCGTAGCTATTCCATTCGTCAATTTGTCTAATTTCCACCCTTTTTGGGTTTCTGGAGTTCCTGGAGTTCAGGCTAATACCATGGAAGGCATGCTTATGCTGTTCCTTTCTGCCGCACTAATTGCCACTTGGAGCACATATTCAACGGATATTTTTGCTTCGATTGTACCAGAAATCGAAGATCCCGAAAAGGGAATTCCAAGGGCAGCTTGGTTCTCGGTTGTAGTGTCTTTGGCTTTTGTCGGTTTAATAACAATCACTGCTATAGGTGTTTTAGGTTCACAAATGGGGACTCTTTCAAAGCCACTATTTCAGTATGGTCAAATTGTTTTGGGGAATGCTGGAGAAATATTGCTATGGATAGCATTAGTTTGTGGTGCTTTGACTGTTCCAAATGTTGCTTTAATGAGCGCATCAAGAGTAACATATCAGATGGCTGTAGAAGGAGACATGCCGAAGATTTTTGCAAAAACTAATAAATATGGCGTTCCACATTGGGGATTAATTCTAATATATCTAATAAACGTTATAATGATATTCTATACTGCTGCATATGCAGTTTTGGTAGCTATTGTCCAAGTTCCTTGGATTGTCTGTTGGTTCTTGCTGGGTGTAGCAAATCTTAAAATTAGAGCAACAAAAGAATGGCATGAAAAGGCTATATTTAAAGCCCCATGGTGGGTAGTAATAGGAGCTTTTATTGTAGGTTTAATCGGTTTTGGATATTGCTATGCATATGGAGTATTATGGGGCTGGCATGATATAATTTTAGGCATCGTGTTTGTTCTATTGATATTAGTAATAATGGCTGTAGATTCTCTAGTAAGCAGAAATAAAAAATAATTTTTTCTTTTTTCTATTTTATTTTTTAGCAAAAAATCAAAATAAAATGGCATAAAAGATCATTGTGAAAATGCTTGAGATACTTACTAAGAGATATAAGGATATCACAAGTTCCTTTTCAGATAAGGGATTTTTTAGAGTTAATAAATGAGCAAGAGTTATTGGTGCATTTTCATCCGGATTTGCTTTAATTATGTTATTATCTCTATCTGGAATCGTTGGTCTCGTCTTTAGTTCATGATGCTCTATTATGCCTTTTATACTGCTTAAAATTGTGAAGCCATTCGTTACTATTGGAATAGCTGCCATAACAAGAAAGAACTCAGTTTTGCTTAAGATAGCTATGGTAGCTAAGATCGCTCCCCACGATAAAGAACCGCAATCTCCATTGAAACTCTTTCCTGGATAAAAGTTATGTGGTAAATATCCTATAAGAGAAGAAATAGTAAGAACGGCTAAAATAATTGCAATTTGATATAAAGGATCGCTTTTTGGTAATAATGGGAAAAATAAAAAGGAAAGGAAAGTAAAAATTGTCAAAATTAGAACTACTCCCGGAGCAACTCCCGTAAATGTATCAGTCATATTTATAGCATTAGATGCTACAGCATAAATTATTGGAAGAAGTATAGGATAAACAATAGATAACCTCGCATTTCCTAAAAAAGGTATGAAAACAAATGGCCTATAAAGAGACGCAAAATAAATAGCGATTCCAGGCAGTGCTGTCAATAGGACCTTTGTTATCCCTCCAAGTCTCTTCATATCATCATATAAGCCAACAATTCCAACGAACCAGATAATCAAAAGAATAGTAATTAAATCATTAAAAATCATTTTGTTTCCTGCATTCATAAACATATAAATTAAAATCGAAAAGGACCAGCCAAATAGAAAGCCTAATCCTCCAGATTTCGGTAAAAATCTACCAGGCTTCTTATGAACATCCTCACCTAAAAGTCCAATCCTTCTTTCAAATCTTTCTACAATGAATGTAAAAAAATAAGTAAAAAATATACCTACTATTGCTGAAATAAATAAATCAACATACATTTTAGACAACCTATTTTTTATAAGTTTTTTCAGCTTCTTCAACTAATTTTCTAGCAGGATTGAGACCCATAGATAAGGGACCCTTCCAATTAGGAGAGGCATTTGCTTCTAGTATATACCTCTCCCCTTTTTCAGATTCTGCTATATCTATTCCTGCATAAAATAGTCCTAAAAGTTCAGTAGTTTTTATTGAAAGCTCTTTTAACTCTTCATCTAATACTGCAGGTTCAGGCGTAGCTCCTTGTGCTATATTTGTTTTGAACAATCCTGGCCTAGCCTTTCTGTAATAAGCCGCATAAATTTCCCCATTTATTACCAAGATTCTTATATCTCTGTTGTCTTTCTTGTTAATGAATTCTTGAAGTAGTATTGGTTGATTCCATGAGAGAAGCTGTTTTAAAACAGTATATGCAACATCGACATTATCTAGAAGCATCACTCCTCTTCCCAAGCTACCAATAATAGGCTTTACTACAACTTTTCCATATTCGTTTATAACATCTAACGCTTTTTGCAGGTCTTCAGTAATTATTGTCTTAGGATAGGGAAGTCCATTTTTTGACAGAATCAACGGTAAGAGAGATTTATCTCTCGCAGTCATAATAGATGAATAACTATTAATAGTGAATGTTCCTGTCTCTTCTAGAATTTTTACTATGTTTGTCATCCAAATAAAATGTTCAATTGAGCCAGGATAACTCATTCCTCTAATAAATGCTATTTCTGGCTTTATCTCTCTTTTACCTCTGATAATTATCCGACTATTGTTAACATAAATCACATTAAGCTCCTGAGGTCTTATGTAATTTGCCGAATGACCTCTAGCTTTTGCTTCTCTAATAATTTGTCTTGCAGAAAATGGAGGAATAGCACTTGGATGTATTACAGAGATTTTCATAGTTAACACTTTAACATCAATGTTTTTAATTTAGACTTAAAAAGTTATTTTTAATAGCATTCTTCTATTCTAATTCTAACAAAAATCCTTTTAGATATCTAAGTTCAACATCCAATGGTCTTGTGAATGGAAATACATTGAATGGAGAAAGCTCATAAATGACCCTCGATTTATAACCATAATAGTTTATCCATTCTTGCAAAATTTTTAATAATTCATCCGAACTAAGATGAAAACTGCAACTTGATGCGTAAATATATCCTCCCAGCTTAACAAGCCTTAAGGTGTTGCCAAATAGCTTTTTATATGCTTTAATTCCCTTTTCATATAAGTTTTTTGACGGGATAAATGCTGGAGGATCAACTATTACGATGTCGAACTGCATTTTTTTGATCAAAAGCGAATCTATAACCTTTTCAACCCTTCCGCGGATTATTTCAAACTTGTCTTCGAATCCATTTTTGATAAGGTTTTCTTTTGCAATATTTAATGCTCTATCATCTTCATCAACAAGTAAAGAAAAAGATGCGCCTGCCTTTAATGCATGGGCGGAAAAGCTTCCTGTATATGAAAAAAGGTCTAAGATTTTTGCACCATCTAAAGATAGAGATGAAATCTTCTTTCTCGCTTCTCGCTGGTCTAGATAAAAACCTGTTTTTTGTCCATTTAAAAAATCGATTTTAAATATTAAGTCATCTTCTTTAATGTAAGTATACGGAGGCGGCTCTCCATGAAGAAACTTTTTTTCTATTGGTAATCCAAAAAATTTTCTTCCTCTTTGATCATTTTTTAAAAAAACTCGTTCAGAAATACCAGCTTTTACTATAGCATCAGCCAACAGACTAAGATTTCTATCCCAGCCATAGCTTGTAGTTTGGATTACGGAAGTGTCATTAAAAACGTCTGTTATTAATCCAGGCGTTCCATCACAATCGCCATATAATAACCTATACCCTCTTTCTTTCTTTTCTCCGATTTTTTTTCTAATGAGATACCCTTGGTTAACTCTCCACCTAATTAGCTCATTTAAATCAGGATTGTCGTATTCGCTTATATAAGATATTATCCTACCCCCAATAGAACCAATTTTTTCATAAAAACCATATCCAATAACTTCTCCGTTGAATAAAAATTTTACAAAATCTCCATTAGATAATGAGGAGTCGCTTTTTACCCATTTAGAGTAAATAGAATAAAAATGCTTTTCAATTAAACTTTTTGCCCCTTTTTTAATTTCTACAGTTTTCATATTTTTCACTTCAAACTGCAAAATTAGTTAAAGCGTCAAATATGTTTGTAGCTACCGAAACCATCTTTTTATTAATTTGTGCTGAATCTAGCATCTCCTCCCCATTTCTTAGGAGATGGTTAGTTACATATAATACACATCCGGTCTTTAAACCTCTTAGCCAACCTATCATCGCTAAACCGGCACATTCCATTTCTATAGCAAAAAATCCTAAACGTGATAATTTTAAGGCCAAATCTTTCGATTCTGAATAAAAAGCATCGCTACTTATAATAGGACCGACATGAAAATTAAAGTCGCTCCTTTTAAAATTATCGACTAGGGTATTGATAAGATCGAAAGAAAACCCATTTGGAGGAATTATATCATCAAAATACTGCCTTATTGCACTTGAATTAAAATGTCCTGCTGATTCTGCAATTACTATATCGCCAATTTTTACTTGCTCCTTTAATGAGCCAGATGTTCCAAACCTTATTATAGCCTTTGCGCCTAATGAAACAAGCTCTTCAAATACAATTAACGCACTTGGCATTCCGATTCCATGGGTTACAATACTTATTCTTTCTCCTTTATATGTCCCTGTATAAGACAATAAACCTCTATTTTCATTTATTAGCTTGGGATAGTCAAGCAAAGAATTTGCTAATAATGAAGCTCTATTAGGATCTCCAACAGTTACAACTTTTTTCGCTAGATCGTTCTTTCCAATTTTAAGATGAATAGGCATCCTATATCACTTTTTTCTAAAGTATTCAAGTTAAGAACACACATTAAACATAAAATATATTATTTTTTCTGCTTACTTGAAAGGTAGTCAAAGAGCGATTTTTGCTTTTCTATCGCTCCCTGTTTTAATACGCTTTCTGAAACGCCAAAATACTCTAATATTCTCATAGCTGCAGGAATAATCTGGTGATCTACGTAATAATCGACATCAATCTCATCAAGTGTAGCAGCAAAATATGGCTTTACTTTTTCACTGATTTTTCCTTCTCCAGATACAACTACATATCCTACCTTATCTCCAGGTGATATTTTTAGTCCATATTCTTGATACAACTTTGCAGCAGTTACATGCGGTGCATCAACTTCATATTCTTCAATAGGCTTTGTTATCGTTTTCCATATTACAAGCTTATCAATAGGAATTTTCTTTTCTTTTAGATTTCTAATAATTTCTTTAGTATATTCTATCGCTTTTTCTGTGGTTCCCTTTTCCAATATGAGTCTTGCAATTTCTGTTTGTATATCTTTGGAAATTTCAGACCAATCCCCTCTTATAGCTTCAAAACCAACAATATCTATTATATTATCTATTGTAATTCC
>NZ_JBMFSV010000019.1:0-21662 GCF_049967375.1 Fervidicoccus sp.
GGAGAGCACTCGGGGTGACCCCGTCACGGGTTACCGCATTGCGGAGGTTTCCCGCCTGGTGCGCCCCGTAGGGCCTGGGCCCTTGTCTCAGTGCCCATCTGGGGGCTCCCGCTCTCACGGCCCCTACCCGTTATAGGTTTGGCGGGCCATTACCCCGCCAACAGCCTGATGGGACGCAGCCCCATCCTCGGGCGGATAGAAGGCGTTAACCCCCTTCCATCCATTTAGGCGGAGAACCGTTCCAGGCCTCCCCGCTTATTGGGTATTAGCTCCAGTTTCCCGGAGTTATCCCCATCCCGAGGGTAGGTTAGCCACGTGTTACTCAGCCGTGCGCCACACCCCACAGCGGTGGGATGTGCGACTCCCATGGCTTAGTGCCACCCCGATAGCAGTCGGGTCCGGCAGGATCAACCGGAGTTCGGCCGCAAGGTCGGAGGGCATACGCACAAGGAGATTGGTGCGTTGCTCCCGAACCTTGCATATCGGGGAATGATATGACCTATCTCAGACCCGAGTTCTCCATGAGGGAAAGAGCCCTCCCTCCATGGTATCCTCAGGCCGTCATTATAAGTGTAGCAAAATAATTTCTTCAAAATAGGTTTTTATATTTTTGTCTCCCCGGTCTACGCTCAGGGAGAAATATACCCGCAACCGGAGGCAGCGATTTCATTCTCGGAGCTTTTGCTCCGTGTCCGCGTGCGCCGCCGGGCGATTGGCCGCGGGCTTGAAGCCCTGAGCTCCCGGAGACATCAAATAATATTAGTGTTAAAAAGGTTTTATATAGATTTTGCCGCAATTTTGAGGTTTTCAGATTATAAATCCCCAATTTTCCATTTTAAATTTCTAGGTATTTTGGTTTCTCGTCTGTTGAGATATCAGTGTATTTTTTCAGCGCCTGTTTTAAGTTCTTAGGAATTTTGAACATGCCTATATGGGCATCCCCGTCATAATATCTCAGCTCTTCTGGATTCACTAAAAGCTCCCTTATTCTCCTTTCCACCTCACTTTCATTGAGCTGCAGAGGGTCTTTCTCTTCTGATCCGAAGACAAAGCCCCAGAGCCCGTTATAGCTCCTCATGTAGACCGCATAGGGTCTTGCGATTTTGAAGACGCTCTTTATTGTTGAATGTATCGTGGCAAACATCTCCTGGTAGAGTACAGGACTGGTTGCTTGCGTTACCATAACGCCACCTTCTTTGAGCGCTCCCTTGACCAGCTGATAGAACTCGCGCGTATAAAGCTTTACTGCAGGGCTTCCTGCCAGAGGGTCAACTAAATCAATCACTATTGCATCGAACTTTTCATCGCTTTTTCCGGCATTTTCCAGATACTTCCTGCCGTCTTCTATTACAACCTCCGCCCTTTTATCAAAGAAGGAGTTGTGATGCCACTCCTGCAGATATTTCTTAGAAAATTCCACCACCTTCTCATCGATGTCGACCATGACTGCTTTTTTAACGGTTTTATACCTTAATACCTCTCTGAGCGTTGCTCCTTCTCCTCCCCCCAAAATTAAAACTCTTTCAGGGTTTCCGTGAGCCAGCAATGGAGGGTGAACCAATGACTCATGATATACAAACTCGTCAAAAAGCGTCGACTGTACCTTTCCGTCAATGATTAAAGCCTTTCCAAGGGTCAATAGATTTACTACAAAAACCTCTTGATACGGCGTCTTTTCCATAGCATATAGCTGATTAGCTGCTTTGAAAGAAGCATCGCCATCATCTATCCATTCTACATACCAACTTGTCCAGGGAGTAAGCTTTTTCATACCCATATTTAACCACCCATAATGTTATCATGTTTTATAAAATATTAAATTATCTTCGCTTCTAGTTAATGCTTTTATGCTTTATAAACCATTTTTAATTTTAAGCATATAAACTAGAAAGCTTTTAAAAAATTAAGGCAAGTGAGAATGATTGGTATATAAACGGTTGATGTTAAGTCGCAACAGCTATTGTTAATGTTAAAGAGAGAACCTCGTTTTAGGGGCAATCACCTATTTTTCATTTCTCGAATTTATGTTCAATTTCAAAGATAGATAATGGTAACTAATTGCTCTATGAAGATCTCGAATGTGGATAGACGCTTGAGTCATCTAATTGTTTGCAACTGAAATCAGTTTATATATTAAAACTCAACTGAAAACTCAAAAAAATGCGGCGGCCGGGATTTGAACCCGGGATTTCCGACGTGGCAGGCCGGCGTCCTGATCCAGGCTAGACGACCGCCGCTCTACTTTTCTTTTTTCTTTAATCCCCTTTAAAAGTTTCACTCTAAACTTAAAATAAATTAAATGAATAAAGCTAATCCAAGATTTTTAAAAGTACAGTCATTTTAGAAAGGCCTTTTTCAGGCTTGAAATAACACTGCCATCAACCAGTATGTCGGTTCCATTTATGTATGAGCTCTTCTCGCTAACGAGGAATTCTATCACGTTTGCTATTTCTTCAGGTCTGCCCATCCTAGAGAGGGGTGTCATTTGAAGAAGCTGCCTCATTGCAGGTTGCATTTCCAGCTCCCTCCTGCCCATTGTAGTATCAATTATTCCAGGAGAGATTGAGACGAGCCTAGCTCCTTTTTTAGCCCATGCTTCAGCCTGATCTTCAACTAAAAGAATTACGCCAAGCTTAGAAAGGCTGTAAGCCATGCCTGGATCGCTTTTTGCAATCACAGAGAGCTTTTCAGAAAAACCCTGAGATAAAGGATCCTTGAGTAGATTGGAAACGTTAGTATCCCTGGGTACCATGTATGCGGACATTGATGCTATCATAACTCCTACGCTACCGCTAGTAGCTATATTGTGAAAATGTTTCAAAACATATGCAGTTCCTACAAGATTCACATCAAAGATTCTTTTAGCGTCTGCCATTGTAGGTGAGATCCCTGCAGTGTGAACAATTGCCCCAAGGTCGCCGAGCTCCGAAGCTTTTTTTGCGAGCTCTTTGACATCTCTCTCATTGCTTACATCGGTGACCATAGTTTCAATGCTTCCGTTTACTTCGCCTTTAAGCTCAGACTCGACCTTTTTTAAAGCCTCAGGCACAATATCAGCAAGTAGCAGGCTCCCCTTTTTCGCTAAAAGCTTTGCAGTTGCCTTTCCTATACCTCCCCCTCCCCCCGTAATTACGTATACTTTTGTCATTACAATAATCCCCATTATAATATCTTCACTTCAAAAATATAAAAATCTTAATAATTCGCACAAAAATATAAATAAGCTTTTTAAAAGCTCAATAGTTGTAGGAAAACAGTTTAATTTTTAAGCAATTTTTGAGAGAGAAAATAAAGGAGTGAATTCACGATGTTCAAAGTCAACGTCATAGATCATCCGTACGTGCAAGCAGTTTTGACGACTCTTAGGGACAAAAATACCAGTCAAATAGAATTCAGAAAATCTCTGGTAAAGCTTGGGAGAGCTTTAGGAATAGAGATAACAAGGGAGATGGAGAAGGAAGAAGTAGAAGTTGAAACTCCTCTCGGAGCTAAGGCTAAAGGATTGAAGTTCAGGGATATGGATAAAGTCATAATAATTACTGTCCTTAGGGCAGGAACCCCTCTCACTGAAGGACTTATAAAGATATTCTACAATGCGAAGCAGGGAGTAGTATCAGCACGAAGGATGGATGAATTGGGGATGGGCTCGGGAAAAAATTTTGAGATAGAAGTTAATTATATAAGATTGCCAAAAATATCTGGAGAAAACATAGTAATTATTTCCGATCCAATGCTTGCAACAGGATCTACCATTAGCAAAGTGACAAATATCGTATTGGAGAGAGCTAGGCCAAAGAAAATAATCATCGTTGGAGCTATAGCTACGAAAGTTGCAATAGAAAAAACTAGGGAGATAGAAAGGAATTCAGGAGTAGATGTGAGCGTATACATAGCTTCAATCGACCCGGAGATAAACAGCAGGGGATACATTGTTCCTGGGCTAGGAGACGCGGGTGACAGAGCTTTCGGTGATTGATATGGATAGAGAAGAGGTTGAGGCGTTAGTATTTGATTACGATGGGACTTTAAGCCCTATAGGTTCTGAGGCTGGAGTTTCAAGAGAGCTTTTGGATATTCTCAATCTGCTAAAGAATATGTATAAATTGATAGTTGCCTCGACTAGGGACTGCAGATTTCTTATGGAGAAAATAGGTTTTTTCGATGCCTTCGTTTGCTCAAATGGGTTAGAAGCTATAATAGGAGATGTGGTTGTACATAAAAAGGGTGTACTTCAAATCGAAAGGACTAAAAAGCTTGAAGAACTTAAAAAGATGGCTGACGAAGAGTGCTTAAAGGTCGAGGAAAAGATGTCTTTGGACGGAAAGCTGATAGGTCTGGGGATCAGTTGGAGGAGGTGCGGAGAAAAGCCAAACTGCATTGATGAAATTATAAGAGAGGCAATAAGAGGAGAGCTGGTAATAGAATGGTACCAGAGACCATTTGTTGAGGTATATGTTGACAAGGCGGGAAAAATGGAAGGTCTGAAAATTGCGAATGCGATCTTAAATATAGAGAGGTTTGCATACTTTGGAGATTCAGAAAGCGACCTTGAGAGCTTGAAAAATGCAAGCATATCAGTTTTTGTAAGGAATAGCTATAACTCTCATCTAAATCCTCCAACTACCTACACAGTGAACGAAGGAGAGCTTAGCTCGTTTTTAGCAAAAAAATTTGCTAGATGATTGCGATATAAATGATATTAAAGATGTTAAATTCTTTTGAGTTCACTTTTTGTTATGAGGTATATACTTATTGAATTGTAAGGGTATTATATTTGATAAAAATCTAAATTGCAATCGATTTTTAATTTGAGTTTTTAAATAATACAGGAAAAATTACAAGGCATTATTTTCTTTTATTTATAAGGAAGCGTTGTATATGAGTGCAAAGACAGAACTACTTCAATGTTTGACTTGACTACTCCATCCCTCGCTATGTGGGGGGAGGGGGGGACGAATGAGGTTTTCGACAAGGGACTAATCAGCTTAGGAAAAGACAAAAAGCGATAATTAAAGCATAGCGCTGAAAAGTTTTGATAAAAGCACGAAATGGAAGTTAGATGAGGTTATTTTTCCTATATATTACTTTAGAAATCCTTTTGTTCTTTTGATTTACTGTACCAGGAAGCCTTAAAATTCTAGCTAGGTCTTTACTCTTTTCATCCCCTCCAAGTAGTTCAACGACGTTTTCTTCTAGACTTAATATCTTTAGTGCACTCTCTTCTTTGTTTAACTCAAAATAAAGATGATAACCGTTGCCGGAATCAACAACAATATCCGGCAATCTAAACGATTTAGCAGCTTTTTCAAGTATTTCTGCAAGAGCAGGTCTTTTAACAACGTACCAAGAATATTTGTTTTTTCTATATGTGCAGAAAAGACCATAGTTATCCTTTTCCTCGCAATAATAATCCTTGAATTTCAGCTTTTCTTTAAGATTGTCATCTAATTCGACATCAAGCACCTCCTCTTTAAAATCAAGATCGCACCAAAGCCACTTAGAAATCTTCACTTCATTTTTTGTGCCTCTTCCCTTTTCTGGCTTTCTCCATAAAGGAAGAACTTGGTAATATATGTCATATCCTTCCATAGCTAAGTTGCTTAAATTTTGCCTTAGCCATTCATATATTTTTGAAAAAAGATCCTTACCATAGATTTGCTTGCAAAAATGAATATAGCCTAAATCCCTTTGGTTATCTTTCTTGATCCATACAAGAGAGAAACAATTTGCAAGCTCACTTTGGTAATTCCAAATTTTCTTCAAAAAATAAACTGCTTCGCTTATTAAAATATTGTCCATGTTTACACCGTAAAATCCATTACAGCTCTTCAACAACGAAGTTTCTGAGAATGCCTATTTTCTCAACTTCTGCCTCGACTTCATCTCCTCCTTTAAGGTACTTATTCTTGCTGTGTCCAACACCAGAAGGTGTGCCAGTAGAAATTATATCTCCAGGTCTAAGCGTAATTCCTTTAGAGGACCATTCTATTAGCTCTTCTACATTGAAAATTAGGTCATTTGTGCTACCGTTTTGTTCAATAGATCCATTGACCCTCAGGTATAGCTTCAAATTGTTTGGATTATCTATTTCATCTTTTGTAACTATGTATGGACCGACAGGTGTAGATAGATCCATGGTCTTTCCGCCGATCCAGTCCAGCCCGAGAGAGCCTAGTGGCGGAAACTGCCAATCTCTCATCGTAATGTCATTTACTATTGTATATCCAAAAATGTGCTCATCGGCGTCGTCTTTCTTAATATATTTTCCAGCTTTTCCGATAACAACTCCAAGCTCAACTTCCCAATCAACCTTCTCTGAAACTTTTGGCTTAAGAATATTATCCTCATGCCCTACTAGCGAAGTTGGAAACTTCGGAAAGAAATAGGGTCGAGAAGGAGGTTTTAGCCCGCTCTCCTGACCATGCTGCTTGTAATTTACTGCTACACACAAGAATTTTTCACTATCTAGAACTGGAGGTTCCCATTTGAACTCTCCTTTTTTGAGATATATATTACCCTCAAGATCTAAATCTAAACTCTTTGCTTCTATTTCTTCTATGAGCTTTTTGGCTTCTTTTTCCATAAGTATTAGCTTCTTCATTGAGTAAAAAAAGTCGGGAGCATAGTTGCTTTTATACACTTTCTTAAATGCCTGAGGAAGATCTAATACTCCCTTCTCAGTAAGAAGGCCAACTTTCTTCTCTCCTTTAATTGAAAAAGTTAAGAGCTTCAAACAGATCACCGTCTTTTAAATACTAATAAGAGGCATATTTATTTAAATTTGAAGTTTAAGATGATAAAGGAAAACTAAATCAAAAGGAGAAACTCTTCTTTTTATTCCTACCATAAAAAATCCTTGTTTCTTAAGAAAATCATCTAAAAGAGTCAAATCAGTTAGTGAGGATAACGTTATTATCATCTCTCCCTTTTTTCTGAGAGCTTTTCTTCCCAACAATATTGCCTCTTTTAGTAAATTTAAATCTCTGCCGCCGCACCAATTTAAGTCTAAAGAGTCTATAGGTTCAAGAGGAAGGTAGGGAGGATTTGTTATTACTAAATCAAAACTAGCAACATACCTAAGTTTCTCCGTTTTCAAAACCTCAATATTTTTCTCTACGCCATTAATTTTTGAATTTATTTTTGCAGTAGCAAGCGCTACTTCGCTTATATCTGTGCAATAACTTTTGAGACCAAATTTCTTTGCAATATATATGGAAATGGCTCCAGTTCCACACCCAATTTCTAGGACTTTTCCTTTAGGTTTAAATTCGTTAAGATAATCTATTATGAGGCTTGTAGATAATGTGAAAGTTGGATTAAAAACGCCTTCTGGGATGTAAACATATAGCCCTTTGTATTTGAAGAGCTTGGTTATTCTGCTTAAAAGGACATGAGTCAATCTAAGAGTATACCTTGAACTTTCAGAAAAAATTTTTCCAATTATAAGTTTACCACCTTTTCTTTCGCCTTCAATTTTTGATTGCTTATTATTTAATTACTTTTTTTGTTCATTTCAACTTTTTTCATTCTGCTTATGCTGAATGGAATTGCTAGAGCCATAATAAGAGCCTGCACCAGAAATGAATGTTTGATCGCTTCTCCAAGCTCGGTTAGCTCAATTGTAAGCGAGCTATCGCTGGGAAGTATGCCACCCAAAACTATCAGATGAGATGCTAGTGTATAAGGAATTTTTTGAGTCATAGTGAGAATTGCTATGTTCAAGCTAATTGCAAAGCCTACATTAAACGATACTGTCCTAATTGAAGATGCGACCCCTCTTCTGTCCGGAGGGACTGAAGTCATAATTGAACTCGTATTTGGGGAGACAAACAAACCTGTACCTACACCGAGTATAACTTCCGCAAATATTATCATTGGTATGGATCCTGCTAACGAAAGTAAAAAAAGAGATATAGAACCCACTGCTAAACCGGCAACGTTAACCGGTGCGAATCCAAGGATATCGGAAAGTCTTCCACCTATAATACCGAAAACCAAATAGCTTGCCTCGTATGGGACTAAAAGTATTCCTGTTTCGCTCGGTGAATACCCTAGAACGCTCTGCATATATATTGCTAGCAATGTCAACGACGCTCCAAAGCCTATAGAGTAGAGTAGCTGTGAAATTATACCGCCTGAAAACTGCCATATTTTAAAAAGACGCAAATCCAAGGCAGGATGAGTTGTCTTTAGCTCCGAATAAACAAATATTGCGAGAAATGCAACAGATAATGCAAGCAATATATATGAATAGTCCCTATAGCCATAGCCAACCATAGTTAGTCCTATAAGGGAAAGTGTTAATGATAGTGTAAAGAAAGTGAAGCCTTTTATGTCAATAAAAATGTTTTCTTTTGGCTTATAGACTTCTTTGAGCCTTATTCGAGTCCAAAAGAGTACTATTACTCCTATAGGAACTTGTATTAGAAATATCCAATGCCAGCTAAGAAGATCTATTATAAATCCGCTCAACGTTAAGCCCAGTAATGCACCAATCCTCCATGCAACTTGGTTTACTCCAAGCCATGTGCCAAGCCTAGAAGGCGGAACATTGTCTGTGAGAATTGTAATGGAGATGCTCATTAGAAAGGCTCCTCCAATGCCCTGTACCGTCCTCGAGATTATAAGAAAGGCTGGATTACTGCTCAATCCGGAAAGTAGAGCTCCAATTGTAAAGATTCCTATACCTATTGTGAAGAGCCTTACCCTTCCGTATAAGTCTGTTAGCCTTCCTATTATGAGCTGGAATATTGTTGAGCCTAACATAAATCCCTGTATAATCCATATCATGCTCCAAACGTCTGCCCCTATTTCCCCAGCTATCGTAGGGAGACCTACTACTGCAAGCCTCGCATTGAATCCTGCAATAAAGCTTGCTAATGTAGTTACTGAGAGAACTTCGAGAATTCTTCTATTGTCGCTAGTCTTCACATTAATCACCGTACGATAAAAAACCATAAATTAGAAATAAAAGCAAAAAGCTCTTTTAAAGTTTTAATAATATAATCTAAAGGTATAATTTTCTTGCTTAGTAGTTATCTAAAAACTTTTTTATTTCTGATTTGAGATAGAAAACATGCTCCTCAAATACTGTGCGCGTGAAAGCTCCAAAGCCACATGCAGAACCAAGAAGGGATGCAGGGGAATAGAAATGATGGGATGATATTGATCTATGAACTTATATGAGACCTGAACCCCTGCTATTCAGCCGTATATAACATCATAAATTTTGTGAAATCAAATGTAGGCCTATATGTATCTTTATTTACTAAGAAAAATATTAAGGGAGAAGCTTTTACAACTGAAACTCTCACTATTAATTGCGGGAGGAGTTCAGTTCGCTGCTATCTGGAAGTCAAAAATATATTCTCGAATAGATGTAGAACTCAATGAATGTAAAAAAGCAAGTCTAAAGCAGGTTTGCTGAAGTGTTTGGAAAAGCTTATAAATTTTCGATTACTGAAAAAATAATAAGCTTTTGCCGGGGTCGCCCAGCCTGGTAGGGCGCCGGCCTGCTAAGCCGGTGGGGGAAACCCCGCGCGGGTTCAAATCCCGCCCCCGGCGCTTTCATAAACGATTAGTGCTGAAAGCTCGTCTCTTTTATATTAAATCAGACAAAAACGGTTATTAACTTATTATTCAAAAAAGAACATCAAGTGCTGTTTTCAGGAATGGTGTGCATAGAAATGAGCAAGTCAATGTACTATTACATGGCAAGAGTTTGGAAGAGGCCGTATTCTGGAGACCACTTGCAACTAATGAGGGCTAGAATGATAAGATGGAGAAGAGAGCCCGCTGTTGTGAGGATAAATAAGCCTACAAGACTGAATAAGGCAAGAATGCTTGGATATAAAGCAAAACAGGGTATAATTGTAGTAAGAGTCAGAGTAAGGAAAGGAGGACAGAGAAGGCAGAGGCCAAATAAAGGAAGAAGACCAAAGAGGATGGGCGTTTACGGCTATGCACCGGCGAAAAGCATCAGATTGATTGCTGAAGAGAGAGCTGCAAGGAAATATCCTAACCTTGAGGTCTTGAACAGTTACTATGTCGGAGAGGATGGTGTGCATGAATGGTACGAGGTAATAATGGTCGATCCACATCATCCTGCAATCTTAAGCGATCCGGAATTAAAGTGGATAGCAGAGCCTCAGAATAGAGGGAGAGTATTCAGAGGGCTGACTTCGGCAGGAAAGAAAATGAGAGGGCTTAAAGCTAGCAGAGGTTTGAGAGGAACGATGAATTACAAGTTTAAGAAAAAACAAAAAGAAAGAGAGCAAAAGAGGAGACATGAAGCTAGTAGAGGCGCAAGGCTTATAGCTCCAGCAGAAATTCTCGAAAAAGTTCACAAAGGAGACATAAAGTAGCTTGATAATTTGAAGAATATTTCATTTACTTTTATCTAGAAGTAACAATTAATATATAATATATAGCTTTCTTGATATATTTTTAATAAAGTAGTGAAATTGATATGAGCATAAAGCAAATAGAGTTGAGAGTAATACAGCATATGACTGAGGAAGAGGATCGAGTTTTGAGATCCCTTTTAAATGCCCTACCTGAAGATTTAAGAGAAAAAGTCAAGCCGGTGGCAGTAAGTTCAAAGGGTCATTATGGCGATACGATCATTTTTTATAAGGTTGTTCTTGAAAAGGAAGATGCCGAAAAAGCTGCAGAGTTTATAATAAGGTCATTTGACAAATGTTCTGTTTTTGAAATTAAAAATACTTTCTATAATAGGTTTTCTGACAATTCCTTTCACCTAAGGCTTGATAAATTTAAGCTTCTTGAAAACAAATTCATAATTTCAAACTCTGATGATGTAGTGAAAATAGTAATAAAAGAGAGTAAAAAAGGATCGATTAAAGAAATATTTGAAAGGGCAGGGATATCTATAGAAGAACAGTGAAATTGTCGTATTATTCGAAGGTGTGAAGACAAGTTGAAGGCTCTCTTTGCGGACTACTATATTTTTCCAAAAGACGAGGAAGAGCTTAAAAAAATTGTGAAGGTTGCTCAAAGCCTAAATTATAGTCTTATTGGAATAGATGAAAAATACAGCACTAAAATTTCTAGCTTAGCCTCAGAGCAATTAAAGGTATTGACATCAAGACGAGTCGAGGCATTTGATGAAAGGGAGGCAAAAAATAAGTTGCATGCTGCCGGAAAAAAAGTTTCTATAACCATAGGAGTTGCAAAGGGTGCAAGCGCATTGAGATTCTTCAGTAAAAATAAATCGGTAGACATAATTGAAATTTCTCCAAAACTGCATAGGGTTATGGACAAAAACCAAGCAGACCTTATGAAGCAAGGAAAAACATCCATTGGTATTAACTTGGGAGAAATTGTAAGGAAACTTGAGCTCATTCCATTCGCTGAATTCCTTATAAAGTATGCATTAAAATATGATATTAAGATCGCATTTTATAGCGGAGCTGAAAAATATAGTGAGCTTTGGCATCCTAGAAGCGTTTTTCATTTGTTAAAAACGTTTGGAATTACTGAAAGGGTTGCTAAATCGATAGTTTTAGATATGAGGATAAAGAATTTAGCTTAGAGTTAGAGGAGGTAATAATGGGTTCATTTGAGTATCTAGCTATTGCAGAAGCGGTTGCAATATTATTATTGTCTTTAGGCATCTTCATTATTTATATTAGATTTAAAAAGATCGAAAGGGGACTCACAACCTTAAATAAAAAATTCAGTTTAATTTCTTCTTTGGAAAATTGGAATAAAGAAGAAATGGTAAAAAAAGAAGCAAAAGTTAAAAGGAAAAAAAGATACATAGTTTTTTCTATAACATCGGACGCGGACATTGATTATAGCGAGGTTGCAGATTCAATTCTTACAGCACTCGGTAAAATTTACGGGGAGCCATTTATATCGAAATCAGGCTATCACTTCATCGTCTATTATTCAGATATAAAAAAAGGAATAGTCAGAGTATATAGAGAATATGCGGACAACATAATTGCAATATTTCCATTTGCTAGAAGATATGCAAAAAAAGATTTTATGATTGTACCTGTAAAAGTATGCGGAACAGTTAAAAAAGCCAAGAAGTTTTTGAATAAATTATAGCTATAGCATTTTTAGGAATGATAAGACGGTCTTTAATAAGTTCTTTCCCTCGCTTATAAGCCCAAAGCTTCCACTCTTGCATTCTACTTCATCAAATCTCTTAATTCGGTCTCCATCGCTAAAGTTTTTACTATAAAGCAGGAACGGAACAGGAGAATCGCTATGAGCTTTCTTTTCACAAGGTGTAGCGTGATCTGAGGTCACTAAAATTGCTATATCTTCTTTTTCCAAATATTTGACAATGGATCCTAGGTAGTACTTATCTATATCTTCTATGATTTTTGTTTTTAATTTTAAGTTTCCTTCATGTCCAGGCTCGTCCGGCCCTTTTAAGTGGACATATACTACATCGGAGACGGAGAGAGCTTCAATAGTTTTCAAAGCCCACTGTTCATAAACATGCTTTCTCTCTCCAGAAATGCTTGATACATCTATCATTTTCATTCCTGCAGCTTTTGCTATGCCTTTCTCAACCGGCATTTCAGTCAGCGCTGAAAACTTCAGATTAGAATACATCGCTGATATATCCTTCATCTTAGCCTTGCCAGTTCCAGCATCCCTGAGCAAAATTGCGTTGGCCGGAAGCATGCCATTTTTTAATCTGCTTTCATTTACCTTTGATGAACTGAGAATTTTTATTGCTCTTTCAGTAAACTCATTTACAAGTTCACATGTAATTCTATTCTTCTCATCCTGATTAAGCGGAATGCACGGTTTAATTGTAGCATCAAAATTTTCCAAAGCAACAGAGACTTTTCCCCTTCTCTCATACGCTGGATCTGTATTGGAAACCTCATCGCCCAACTGCTTCTCTTTATGACCTAAAACTACAACTACTCTGTGTCCTACGGTAGCTTTTACTTTAGCATAGCCTTTTCCATTTAAAAGCTGAATTCCGTCAATTAATGAGGCAAGCTCGTTTGCTTCCTCTTTGTTGATACCTCTGCCTGCCCTCCTATCTATGATCTTTTTAGTTAATGGATCTACAGTTGCAAAGTTTCCCCTAAATGCAACTTCTTTTTCCTCCTTTAATTCTATATCCACACCAAGTGCTTCAATAGGTCCTCTTCCAGGATGCTCATTAATTGGGTCATATCCAAGTAGAGCTAAAACAGCAGCGTCGCTCTCTGGAGCGATGCCTTTTCCTATTACATACATTAGCCCGCATTTGCTTTTGTAAGCTAAACTGTCAAGATTCGGCTTATCTGCTATCATATATGCTGTCTTTCCTAAATTTGGGTCTCCTGCCGCTCCATCTAATACAAGATAAACTAGCTTCAAGCCTGATCATCCTTTCTATTTCTTCTTATTAAAAAGATCTCTCAGTACTGTCGAAATGCAGTTCAAAACATCTTCTGAAGTATAGAACTCATTGTAGTTATTTAACAGGTAATCTCCAGCTAAGCTGTTCACAAAAGACGCAATGCAGGAAGCATAAAACAGAGAACCTGTTCTCTTATAAAAAGCCGCTATAAGTCCAGTGAGTATATCTCCTGTTCCTCCAATGCTCATTCCTGGGTTTCCGCACCTCTTCTCTCTGCATCCATATTTAGCACTGCATATATAGTCAATTGGTCCCTTTGAGACTACAATTGCGCCGCCGAGTTTATTTGAGAGATTCAATGAGTTCTTTTCTCTATCATTATCTCCAGTTATGTCGTAAGACCTCAATAGAAGATCTAACTCTCCCCTATGTGGAGTTAAAACAAAGTTTTCATTAAGGGTTTTTTTATTCTTGGCAATGCACTTAAGAGCATCTGCATCAACTATAACCTTAGCATCAGGATATTTACTTTTTAAATGATCTATAAGTTCTGAAACAAAATTGCAGGTAGTTTCATTAAAGCCGAGCCCTGGACCCACTACAACAGAATCTGAGCGAGAAATATACTTGTCAATAGATGAAATCTCTTCAGGACTGTGGTAGTCATTTTCTGTTCCTATAACTATTAGTGATGGGGTAAATGATGAAACAATTTGCTTTATTTTTTCAGGAACTATAAGGTAAACCAGGTCCGCGCCCGCTCTTAGTACTGCTAAAGCACTCAAAGTAGGGGCGCCGTAATATTCTTTAGAACCTCCAATCACAGTGACAATACCTCCATCTCCTTTTTTTGCATCCTTAGGCTTAAGCTTCAAAAAGTTCCTCACATCCCCAGGTCCGACTATCTTTTCAGCAGCAGGAGTTATGCCCACATCGCAAATTACCTGCTTTCCTGCAAACTCGCCTCTATTTTCCAGCCCTTTTTTTCTGTAGTGCATAACCACTGTAGTGTTCGCTTTTACAGCGATCTTCTCATCTCTATATGAAGCTAGATCTCCTGTGTCGGGATCTATTCCGCTTGGTATATCTACAGCTACTACATATGACCCAGAGCTATTTATTGCCTCAATTGCTTGAGGAATTGGATATCTGAGCTCTCCCCTTACTCCTGTTCCTAAAATGGCATCGATTATTATATCGTAGTTTTTTAGAAAACTATGAGGACTGATTTCATCCCAATGAAAAATATTAATTTGAAAATCCTTTAAAAGATAATCAAGGTTTGTCCTCGCATCATTATGATTTATCAGCTCTTTCTGATAGAGAAGAAGGACGTCAACGCTTACTCCCATCGCTCTCAGATGCCTAGCCGCTACAAACCCGTCTCCGGCATTTCCGCCCCTACCAGCTACAACAACTACTTTGCCATTTTCCTTTCCTAAAGTTTCTAATGCTTTATAAGATTCTTCTGCAACACATTTTCCAGCGTTCTCCATAAGCAGGAGAGTCGGAATGCCAAGATATGTCATGTTCTCTTCAATAGCTCGTATTCTCTTAGAACTTAAACAATCTCCTAACAAGATAATCTTCCTCCTTATTAAACAAAATGTTATTTGATAGCAAAATTATATATTGTTATTTCTATAAGTTCTACAGAGAAATAGAATGAATTATAATTTCAAAATGAAGAGCTACTCGGTTTCTATCCTTAGGTCATATCCCATTTTCTGTGCAATCCTTTTGAGCCTCTTCGCTCTCTTCATTATAAGCCTAGAGTTCTCTCCAGAAAGCTTTACAGTTGCAGTTTTTCCCAAAATTTCTACCTCTGCTCCAGGGACAAGTGTTTCGATCTGTCTAATTATTCTTTCTTCTCCTGCTCCTACCTTCTTTCCTCTTTTAATGGGCACAACTACCGTCTGCTCTCCAAATGTATAAATCTCATACTCTAGTTCGCTCGTTAAAAAGTCTTTTACTTCAATTACAGGCCTCGCGAGATCGACTTCCTTTAAGCCTGTAGGAAGCTTGACAGTTATAGTTATCTCGTATACTTTTGATATCTGTCCCCTATCTATGAATATGACGGTATCAATAATGCTAGGAATAACGCCGAGCTCAACTCTGTTAATAAACCTCTGTATTGCGTCAATCGGGCTCGTTGCGTGGAGTACTCCCACCATTCCAATTCCAGCCAGCCTTAAATCGACATACAACTTAAAGTCATCATCTCCTCTCAATTCATCGAAAAATGTGTAGTCAGGTCTGCTTAACAATAAGATGTCATGTATCTCGTCCTTCTCGGCGAAGTGCTTGCTGTATTGAACTATTTGAGGAGACAGCCTCATGTCTCTAGGCGATTCTATCGTCGTGACAATTTTCCCTTCTTTTTGATAGAATTCTGCTAGAGCCTGCGCAAAAGTTGTCTTCCCCATTCCAGGGGCGCCTGCTATCAGAATACCTTCAGCCCTCTTCTTAAACCTCTCGAGAAGCTTTTCTGGCAACATATAATCTTCAAGAGAGAGCTTTACAAGCGGCTTTACTGCAGTTATCATCCATTTGCTACCGAGAGGAGGTCTAACAATAACTATCCTGTAAGCTCCGAGCTGAACTATTGTGCTTCCAGATCTGTCTATTTCTATGAAAGAATCCTCCCTCGACTTTGCAGTTTCCACAATTTCATCAAAAATGCTCTGGATCTCAGCCCTAGTTATGGGCTTATCAGACAATTGGACAAATGACCAGGATCCCGGTCTTCCCTTCTTTGCTATAGGCGGGACATCCTCTATTAAGTGCACGCTCATCGTTTCATTATCAAAGAAATCCTCAAGCTTAAGCCTTTTAGATGCTGACGCTGGAACGTAGAGGGTCTTTATTCCCGTTGCTTGAGCAATCTGTGATGCTATCTTGTCGCTTGTTATCAGGACGCTTTCAGTAGATATTGCAAGCTCTCTTACAATTCTAGAAAGCTCCAATATATCTACTTGAGAAAAAACTCTTTGAGAATCTCCTACAATTTCCACTTCTATATTCCTTTCTTTTGCAAGCTCCCTTATTCTTTGGAGTTCTTCTATTCCTGCTAATCCGACGGCTTTCCCCTCAAAAGCCTCTTTCTCAATAAAAGAAACTAGTGTTTTATGTATGTATATCTTAGAAAGCTCTGGTATTTCATTTGATAATATTAGCTTCGTTACAATTCCTCCGATGAGTGAAGAATGGTCTGGGACAAAATTATCTGGAAATTTTTTATTTTCTGCAAAGAAACGGCTTTCCATGCTTTATTAAGCCCTCTTAAATTATGGTGTATCACTAATTCTTAATTATTCCTAATTATATAAGAAAAGCCTTAATAATACTTCAGGTAATAAAATTTCTCTTGCGAGTATTTATATTTGCTTATTAGCCAATTTACTAAAATAAATAAATTCAAAATGTATAATCAATTAATTAAGCAACAGTTATTTACGGCCGACTGAAACTTTCACTCTTTAAAATAGAGTAAGGTCAAAAGAATAAATTTGAAAACAAATTGTATTGCAAGAATACAATTTCAGCTATATGTTATAAATG
This sequence comes from Fervidicoccus sp., assembly GCF_049967375.1. Lineage (NCBI taxonomy): Archaea > Thermoproteati > Thermoproteota > Thermoprotei > Fervidicoccales > Fervidicoccaceae > Fervidicoccus > Fervidicoccus sp. The sequence continues at coordinate 16,907 of NZ_JBMFSV010000019.1, forward strand.
CAATAAGCCCGCATCTCCCCGCCTTGAAAGATGAGGGCTCTCTACCCTGCCCATTGAAGGGGCGATGCTTCATGATAGAAAAGGTGAAAAATACGAAGGTAAATAGAAAAGAAAAAATAAAAGCATACATAGAAATAATAAGAATTCCCAATTCCTTTATGATGGGTTTAGCCGTTTTGGTCGGAGTTCTTATAGCAAATCATGAGTACTTTTTAAATTTTAGAAACTATTTGACTATATTGTCCGGCTTTGCAACAGGCTTCTTTCTAACAGCATCATCTATGGTCTTCAATGACTACAATGATAGAGAGATAGACCTTATAAATCAGCCTTCTAGACCAATTCCAAGCAAAAGAATCGGAGAAAGGGAAGCGCTTTCTTATGGGATCCTTCTGTCTTTAATAGGAATTATTTCCTCTTTGTATACAGGTCTTTATACATTTGCTATTGCAATTTTGACATTCGGTATAGCTCTTCTATATAATTTCTGGGGAAAAAAGACAGGGCTCATCGGAAACTTTATGGTAAGTTATAGTGTAACCATCCCTTTAATTTATGGTGCAGTAATGATAAACTCTTTTACGTTTAAGATAATGATATTCGCATCTATGGTCTTCCTAACTAATACCGGTAGAGAGATAATAAAAGGAATTGCAGATATAGCAGGAGATTCTGTTAAAGGAATAAGAACCATTGCTGTTAAGTACGGTGCCAAAAGGGCATCAATTGTCGCATCTTGGTTTATTTTGGTAGCTGTTTTTCTGTCTTTTATCCCAACAATAACCAGAATGACCGGCCTGCTTTATTTTATTTTAGTCTTAGCTGTAGATGGAATACTTATCTCATCTGTCCTCACCATTTTGAATAAAGCCGATAAGGAAATCGCCTTATTGGTAAAGAAGAGGATACTATTTGCAATGTTCTTGGGATTGATAGCGTTTTCACTTAGTTTTGTGTAGCTTATTTTTGCTGAAATGAATTTTGCTTTTAAGAACACAAGTTAATTTTCTCAAGTTTTATTCGACTCAAATTGTAATACAAAGAATTTAAACAATTATCTTTGGTTTACTGTAAGATTCCTTTTAACCCTTACTTAAATTTAATAATAAAAGTAAGGGAAAAAATGATTCGGGGTCTCAGTAAAAAATGCTATCTGCAAGCCAAATACAAGTTCCGAGCGACAGTTACTCAACAAAGATTTACGCATACAAACCTAAAATTACGTTAATTTTGGACTGGAGTTATGAAAGTAGTGAAACTATAAAAAATGTATTGAAAGCAAAAAAGACGCTCTTTATGAATTATCTTATTGATATAGATGTCGATATGATAAATCTTCAGTTAATAGCACCAAGTGAAAATTTAAACAATAACTATAACCCGCCCGCTGTTTTTTTGAATGGAAAGCTACTTTCAGAAAGCAGAACAGTAAGCGAAGAAGAAATTATTGACTTGGTGCTAAGCGAATCAATTTCAGAGAATAAAGATCTACAAATTGAAATTCCATCGTCAATAAAGCAAAATCCTGTATTTGGATCTTCTGCCCTCGCGTATAGCTCTCTATAACTTTTAAACCGTTTTATTTGTTGAAAATTGTATTAGATTTCTTAACCTCTTGTATTCTTCGAGGAATTCTCTTCCCTTTTCGGTAATGTAAATTTTTCCATCCAATTGTTTAACTAATTCCTCCTGTATTAGATAACTTAAATATTTCTTCATTACTTTGTAGTCAAGCATGGATTTATTAGAAAGATGAGTGGGTTTTGTTCCATCTTCCTTGATATTCGCTAAAATTGAAACCACAATTTCTAAATCATTGCGTCTCTGTCTGCTATAAACAAAACTTCCAAGCTTGTTTGTACGTTCCATTTTTATCACATCATGTAAAAATTTTATTTTATTTCAACCTTTTCCTAAATTCCTTATAATATATAGGTGCCTTTTTAACCTTTTTTTCTTGTCAATTTTTTTCCATAAAAGAATAAATGTTATATAAATTTACTTTGTTAAATTATTTAAATCATCTAAGCTTAGTGAATTAGAGGCGAGGTCCTTCGTAACTTTTATATTTCCATCCTTTGTCACTTCAGCTTTTTCTAGTGGAACAAACTTCCAACCTATTTTCCTATCAAAGTAAACTGCAATAAAGCATCTCGCATTGCTTCCAGCCCTGCTAGACCACTCCTTAAGCTTACTTACTTGAAAAGAATCGACATATACGGTATCAGTTGCTCTTCTGGTCTTTACCTCAATAACGAAAATTCGGTTATTTTTTGCAGCTATAATATCAGGTTGATAGGTTTTTTTTGCCTTTGCTCCACTTGCTGGCGCTCTTATCGTTGCAAATCCCATTTCCCAGAGCTTTCTCACGAGATCTCTCTCTTTCTGGAATCCTCTTATTCTGTTTTTTCTTTTTTCAATGTCCATTTTTTTCACTTATTATGAAAGTTTTACATAAATATTTTAGGTTTTTTCGCTACTCATCATTTCTTCTTCTCTTTTTATCATTTCCTCAACGATGTCATAGCCATAAATAGACTTTAACTGCTCCCTCCCTTCTTTTGTTATCATTTTTGCAGACCAAGGCTTAGAAATGTCTATATCAACGTACACCTTCTTAAAACCTAAAGAGCTTAGCTTCTTTTCTACCTCTTCCTCTACTACTGAAACAATCGATGATACCATTGGGCAAAAAGGCGTGGTGAGCCCCATTCTTATATAAACGCTCATATCGTCATTGACCTGTATCTCATATATTAGTCCTAGATCATAAATGTTTACTGGAATTTCTGGATCGTAAACTCCCTTCAGTGCTTCTATTATTTTTTCTCTTATTTCGCTTTTATTAATAGCCTCACTCATAGTTTCACACCAAGATTAAGTATAATTTTCCAAATTTATTAATTCTACATACAGATGGTTCAGTCTTTTGAATTTAATGCTTCTTTTTAAGTCTTATCCTTTGAAATCTTCCTTTTTACCAGGTATATTGATAATGGAGGGGCAATAACAATTATGACTGCCCCTATTATGAAGAGGAACATGCCTAAAGATGTCTCAACATTTAAAAAGACTGAGAATATTATAAGAGCTATGCCTATAATAAAAAATGGGATCTGGTAACTGAAAAAAAGCTTGAAAATTTCCTTCTCTCTTTTTTTTCTATCGCTCAATTTTACCTCCACTGAACTTTGTTTCGATTTCATTTATAATATCACTTGTTATCTCGCTTGCTAATTTGTTTGCTTCCTCTTCAGTATTTCCAGTAGCAAGTATTTGGATTTCAATATACGGCTCGTTGCTTTCTTTTCCCTTAGGATGAGTTTTTATGTAGGCATTTAGATATTTTTTGGAAGCTTTCTCTATCAACGGCGCAATGGCAGATTCCATTATTCCTCTCACTTTAATAATGTTTTCAGAAACTTTCTTTTTGCTCCACATCTTTAAGACGGATTCGAGATCTTCTTCAAAGATTGCTTTCATTTCTGAAGGAACGCCTGGAAGCGATATGATGTAAGAGCCACTATAATAAAGCATCATGCCAGGTGCTGTCCCGACAGGATTTTTCAGTGGGATTGATCCTTTTGGCATTTTAGCCATTTTCTCCCTCTCTTTTGTTAAAGGTTCAGACATCGCTTCATAAACTTTCTTTACCATATTAAGGGCATCTTCATTAACTTCGTACGGAATTTTTAACGATTTCGAGATAAATAGTAACGTGTTGTCATCATATGTTGGACCAAGTCCACCAGTAGTTATAACTATCCCGGCTTTATTTTCCAATGCTCTTTTTAGCTCGTTGCTGAATTCTTCAAATTCATCCGGCACAACAATAATCCGTTTCACTTTAAATCCTAAGAATGAAAGCTTTCTTGCCAGCCAAGATGCATTTGTATTAACAGTTATTCCATTAAGAAGTTCAGTTCCAGTATTGATAATCCAAACATTTTCATTTTGAGGAGGGGAAAAAAATCTTTCCATATTATACATTACCTTCTCTTTCACCTTAAAATTAAGATCTTGTCTTTAAGATCTCCTGCGTCTTCTAGTGTAAATCCATATTTTACTTCAAGGAAGCCTGATCTAAGCTCTATTACATCTTTTTTAACTTTTTCCGGATCCTCGTTATCTATCAGCAGTCTTCTCATTAGATGTGCTATTTCATACATTTCCTGCTTTCCCATCCCATACCTTGTCATTTCTTGTGTACCGAGTCTCAACCCGCTCGGATTCTGCACATTTTCTGGAGGGTCATATGGTAATAAGTTTTTATTAGTAATGATGTTAGCGCTTTCTAGTAACGTTGCACATTTAGCTCCTCCGCCTTGTTTAGCAACATCTACTACAACCTGATGACTCATCGTATATCCCAGGTTTTCTCCAAGTACTTTAAATCCTTCCTCTGCTAATGCTTCAGCAAATTTTTTAGCATTCTCAACAACAGCTTTAGCATACTGCTCTCCGTACTTCATCATCTCTAAAGTTGTGACTAAGGTTGCTGGTATCCTATGAAGATGGTGGTTGCTAAGGAAATATGGAAAGATCGTCTTTGAAACCTGCTTGTACAACCCCTCATCACTAAAAGCTATTAATCCTCCTTGCGGACCTGGGAAAGTTTTATGAGTACTCGCTGTCATTACATCCGCTCCTTCCCTTAGCGGATTCCTCCAAACACCCCCGACTATCAGACCAAAGACGTGAGCCGCATCATATACTATTTTTGCTCCCCTTTCCTTTACGGCATCAGCAAGCTCTT
>NZ_JBMFSV010000020.1:0-21247 GCF_049967375.1 Fervidicoccus sp.
CTCATCTATAAGCCCATCTATTGAAAAGCTCAATGAGGATCTAGCTCAAGGAGTTAAGGAAGCTGTGAGGAGGATGAGCAATGGTGAGGCAAATGTTGCATCTATAGATAAACCAGTAAATGTAAAAATCGACTTTTTATACTCTGGATATGCTGAGGTTGCCGAATATCTACCATTTGTGAAAAGAGTTAGTGCGACAGCCATAGAGTATATATCAAATAGTGTACTCGAAGCTTACAATATTATGGAACTTTTAACTATAGTAGCGTCAGCAGTTAAAGTAATGACAGGGCAATAAGAAAAGATTATCTAATTCAATAAAATTTTTTATGAAAAAAAGCTTTAGCATGTTCTGATCCTTAGCATCAGCGTGCTGTTTCAGATTTCCATAAAGGTTTATAAGAGTTTATATTTTGTTTCTGACCTCCTCCTCGCCCTAAAGGGCGAGGGTTTCAGTTGTAACCATTCGCTTTAGCGGAGGGAGTTGGAGGCGTAAAGCTCAATTGAACGCTGGAAGCCTCGCTCCCAAAGAACGGAGTAGCTCACATAAAAATACCACGTTATTTTTTTAAATTCTAAAACAAGAAAAAATTTAAATTTTTAAAGAAAAATTAGCCTCTTCTTAATGAGCAGGTCATGCAATGTGCCCCGCCGTATCCTCCAGTAAGGTTTGTTAAGTCCACAGTATATACATCTATTCCGTTTTTGTACATCTCTTTTTTATGTGGGAAAAATTGCCCCTCATTTTTGAGATGCTCATAATCTTTTTTTGCCTGCTCTAGAAGCTTGCCATATCTTTCTGGATTTAATCTTGCGCTTGCCTCCAAATTTGCGAGGGTTCTCTTCACTATCCTTTCAGTCTCTATTGCGAGAATAGTTCCATCCTTTATCGTTAGGAAGTTTGAAGCATATGACATTTGTTCAAGTGTAGTTATATTAATGATCTCAAAGCCTTTTTCCTTTATGTAATCATATAAATTGAGATTTCTTTCTTCTTCTTTTCTGTAATTGCCTTCTGATTCTTTTATGTAAACATCAATCTTTGCCCTTTTCAACAAAGTATCGCATCCAATTACAACATTGCTTGAAGGTACATTAAAGTAAGTGTCTAAGTGCATGTTAATCATAGGATCAGTTTGGTCTCCAGGAATAAGTGGATGGGCAGGCTGATGTACAACTGCCACTTCGTCAAAGCTTACTCCGTGCTTTAGAATTTGCTCTATTCCTTCTTGGTTAGTTCTGTCTCCAGTTCCAATAAGCGCAAAGTCTTTCATAGGTATAAAGTCCCCACCTTCAAAAGTTCCAGGCTCTTTTATTTCATGAACTATTTCTTCTCCCATCAGTTTCCACAAGAACTTAGTTACCTGGGTTTCCCTTCGCCTTTGAGGCTTAGACATTCTGGAAAGTATTATTCCTTTATCAGTAACTGCTTGTTGATCCCGCATAAAGTAGAGATTTCCAAGCGGTTCCCTTACTGTTACATTGTAATAGATCGCCCTCTCTCCCCTCCCTCTTTCAAGCGTTACCTTCGGGCTTAGCAATATAAGGTTGAAGAAGAACTCTGAGTCATATATATCTTTATATCTAGAAAACTCGTCCTTCGCCATTTTTACGTCTTCTTCGTCTCCTCTAAATTCTACCCTTTCTTCTGCCATCTTTACAAGCTCTTCTTTCACTTTAGAACTTCTTTCAGCTTCTTGAAGGATGAAGTCCTTCAAACGAATTACATCTACCCTAAATTCGTGCATTAAAATATGCTCCAATCTTTCATGTTCTCTCAAGGCCTCGTTTTGACTGAAGGCTCTATCATAAAGAGAAGCATATGGTTCAATAAGGGAGAAGAACATCTCTATTCCTGGTCTATGCATTACTACCTTTTTCAAAGGATCCCATTCTGCTTTAATACCCACCATAAAAATCCGCCCTAATAGAGCGAATATCAGCTACGAAAAAGTCAAAAAAGGTTTACTTTAAATAATACTCTAGCACTGCAGCCGCTCCATATAGCTTATTCTCTGCCTGAACCCAAACAATTGACTGCTCTCCTTCTATAACATCATCTGTAATTTCTAGACCTCTATGTGCAGGCAGGCAGTGCATTACTACGACATCCTTTTTAGCCAGCCTTAAAAGCTCCTTATTTATCTGATATCCCTGAAAGTCTCTCATCCTTTTTTCAGTCTCTTTCTCCTGACCCATGCTCACCCATACGTCAGTATAGAGAATATCCGCATCCTTAGCAGCTTCCTTAGGATCGTTCACGATCTTTATCTTAGAACCTGTCTTCTTAGCAATTTCAAGTGCCTTATCAAGTATTTTTTGGTCTGGATAGTAGCCCTTAGGTATAGCGGCAGTCATGTTCATTCCAACTATGGCTGAGCCCAAAAGCCATGAGTTGCACATGTTGTTTCCATCGCCAATAAATACGAAGTTCAATCCTTCAAGCTTTCCTTTAGCTTCAATTATTGTAAGCATGTCGCTGAGGATCTGAGTTGGGTGCTCTAAGTCGCTAAGTCCGTTTATAACTGGAACATTAGCATATTTTGCTAACTCAACAACTGTATTGTGGGAGTAAACCCTCGCAACAATCGCATCCAAAAAGCTTCCCAATATCCTTGCAGTATCCTTTATTGGCTCCCCTCTACTTAATTGGAGCTCATTTGCAGAAAGGTATACTGCGCTTCCACCTAGCCTTAAAGCTGCAACTTCAAAGCTTGTTCTTGTTCTTGTCGATGGTTTTTCAAAAAGAAGTCCAACTACTTTATTCTTCAAAATGTTTAGCTCTTGACGGCTCTTTATGCTCTTTTTCAGCTCTTTAGCCCTATCCAAGATCTCATTTATCTCATCTTTTGAAAGATCTGCTACTGAAAGTAAAGATTTTGCCATAAAATAAAACGACCTCCATTTATTTTTATAATTTATAAAATAAAGTAGATTTTTTAAAATTTTAGATATTTTTAAATTATTTTCTCTCATTAATATATTTTATTCTCTAACTAAAAAAATTAAGGAATTGCCGAAGGAAATTGCACAGATAAAGTAAAGATCCTTCATCTCGTATTGCATTTACGAGGTAAGTTGTATCATGTTAAACTATATTAACATGTAAACAAAGGAGATATAAGGCAAAACTTTTTGGAAGTATCTCAGTTTATTTTTTATTTAAAAACATCAAATTTGGTGGGGGCAAAATGGTTTTTGTTTGCATAGGAACTAAAAATGTTAGTAAAATAACAGGTATAGAGAGAGCTTTCTCTAGTTTTTACGAGGAAGTTCAATTGCTCGCTATCGATCTATCATATAAACTTCCTCCTCAGCCAATAGGAATAAAAGAGATTATGAGTGGCGCTGAGAAAAGGGCTAAGGAAGCAATTAAATCGAGTGAAATGTGTGAGTTTGGTGTAGGAGTTGAAGCAGGGCTTATAAAGATAGAGGAAAGCTATTATGATATACAAGCATCGTTTGTTATAAATAAAGACGGCAGAGGATATTTCGGTTTTTCTCCTTCTTTTATAATTCCCAAATCGTTTTCTGAGGGGATCATTACAAAAAAATACAGGGAACTAGAAGAAGTCACAGATGCGTACTTCAATACAGAAAACGTAGGAGAAAAAGGAGGAGTAATAAAGCTTTTAACAAAGGGAAGAGTAACTAGAGAGGATCTCACTTATTATGCAGTAATGATGTCTTTGATTCCATTTCAAAACAGCAATTTATATTTCTAGTCTTTACTTTAAACTGACTATTTTCTCTAAAGGTGCAATTGCAAAATCAAGCCCCAAGCTATTTAGTGTTTCTCTTTTTGGTATGCCTCTATCGTTCCAGCCTCTCAGCTCATAGTAATAGGAAAGCATTTCATCGTATTTTTCTATATCGATCTTGACTCCTGCATACGGACCCTTACTCATAGACTGCGTGGTCCACCTCTTTGGAGGAAGATCAAGCTCTCTGCTCCAGTATCCAAACTCCCTGATCCAGAATGCCCTAATTAACGAATAAATTCTGTCCGTTACAATCTTAAAATCATCCAAAGTTATGCTCAGCCCAGTAGCAGCGTTAAGCATTTTTGGGTAATAGTTAAGGTCTAGGCTGACTTCATATGGAGGAAATCTGCATGTAGTTAACGATTCAAACATTCCTCCTCTCATGTTCTGTAAGGCGACTACCTTTTCAACCTTCTCTCTGCTGTAAGAAAGCCTATCTCTCAAAACCTCCTGTGCAATTACAAATGAATCTTTGTGGTGAGCTCCGATCGGCGAGACCCCATAAGAGAGAGCCATACCCGGAGTAGAGTAACAGTTATAGGCCGAAACTTCCAGCCCTTTTACATGCATAGCGAAGCTCTCGCTTTCTCTTCCTAAATTCATGGACATCCTCATGACTCCATCAGCTATAAAATTCCCGATCCCTCTCCTTTCTGCAACCTCCTCTATAAGCTCTCTTATTCTTTTGAAATCCCCCCACTCAACTTTCTCCCCTACCATCCTCTTCTCACCTGCCTCTATGTAGAAGCCGATGCTATTTCCAAGACTTATAGTATCAAGCCCAAACATATCTGCCAGCCTATTAAGTTCTCCTACTTTTCTCAGATCGTCTATTAAGAGATTGCTTCCAAGCATTGCAACATTTTCATAGTCAAGCTCGCTTAGCTCTCCCGTATTATCTTCTATAATATTTCCGCACTGCATATTGCAGTAAGGGCAGCCTCTTCTCCCGACTTTTATCTTTTCCATAAAGTCTCCGCTTATACTCTCATAGCTATCCCAAGTTCCCTCTTTGAAATTCATTGTTGGAAGGACGCTGTTTTTATGGCCCCAAGCTATAGTGGTCATCGTTCCCTGACTGATCCAAAACTTATAATTAGAATCCTTCAGTATCTTCTCATATGCTTCTGCAGAAAGTCTTCTGAGCTCTTTTTCATCAAAAATTTCTGGCTCTTTTGTCCCTCTTATTACAATAGCTTTTAACTTCTTGCTACCCATGACAGCGCCTATTCCGGGCCTTCCTCCACTTCTCCCTTTTAAAGAGGTAATAGTGGCATATCGCACCAAATTTTCTCCTGCCTTTCCAATAGAGAGTACTCCTACATCTTTTCCATGCCTTTCTTTTAGCTTATCCTCCGTTTCAAAAGTATCTTTTCCCCAAAGATCATCTGCACTAAAAATCTGCACTTTATCGTTTTCTATATAAAGATATACAGGTTTGTCAGACGCTCCTGTAATTGTAATTGCATCAAACCCAGACCTTCTCAGGTGGTGGCTAGCCATGGTTCCTAAACTTCCATCTCCATATCCGAAAGTCAATGGGCTTTTTGAAGCAACGACTAGCTTTCCGCTACTTGGTAAAGGCATGCCAGAAAGAGGACCAGAAGCAATTATTAATACGTTTTTTGGTGAAAGAGGATCCGCGCCCAGCGGAACTAAGTCCCACAGAAGCTTTATAGCTAAGCCTCTTCCTCCTATGAAATTAGTGTAAACATCTTGGTCTATGCTCATGAATTTGATTTTTCTCTCTCCCAAATCTATAAAAAGGGCTTTTCCCCACCAGCCTTTCATTCTTAATCATCAAGGAAAAATTCAAATTCCTAATATTAAAAATTTGCTTTTAAAAAATGGTTAAAAGGTAAGAAAAAATATACGTATAAATTTAGTTCTTTGAATTGCTTGTGTTTTTGACTCCAACTCTGTATACCCATGCCAGGACAAGGAGTAGCACTATAATTCCTAGAATTCCGCTTGAAACCGGCGAAGTAATTGATATTCCACTGACTATTAAGGCTGCAAATACGATACCAATTATTGACTCTCCTGCGATAAGCCCAGCTGCACCAATTGTCCCTGCATCAGTACTCTCATCGCTCGCCCTTTTTATCTTCTTTCCTACCAGCCAGTTGACTAAACCTCCGACGAATATCGGAACGCTCAAGGAGAATGGAAGATAAATTCCAATAGCTACCGGCATTACAGGGGTTCTAAACTTTGATTTCTTCCTTGCAAGTATTTCGTCAGTTATTATTAGAACTATTGCTATAGCAAATCCTATGAATAGCATAGTCCAATTGAGGGTTCCAGTAAATATTGCTTCTGTAAGCTTTGACATTAAAGTTGCTTGAGGAGCTGCCAATGCCATTGATCCCTTTGCAGTTGGAGTTCCCGCAATTCCATAGGCGTTAATAAGAAGGTTAAGGATAGGTGCGATGATAAAAGCTGAAGCAAACGATCCAACTATCATTCCAACCTGCTGTTTCCATGGAGTTCCTCCTACTACATAACCGATGAAGAGAGTTTGCATCATATCTCCAGCGACAGCGCTTCCCATGCATATCATTGCAGCAACAAGTAGCGTTCCTAGAGATCCTTCGACTCCTCCAATTCCAAGAAGCCTCAATATGAGAGCAGCTATCAGCAAGTTCATAATAGTTATTCCAGAAACTGGCAAGTTTGACGATCCTACAAGTCCAGTTAGATAACCTGCAATGGAAACTCCGAGAAAGCTAAGTATTAGCGTTAAAATTCCTAGCAATATGCTTAATCCCAGCGCTCTCGTAATATAGTAGAAGACGCCCATTAGTACCATATCAAATATTGCTACCAAAATGAAAGCAACGTTCAGAGGGAGTTCCCTCTCCGTCCTCTCAATGCCTTCACTGCTTCTCTTTCTTGCTGCGCTTATTCCTGATTTAATTCCTCTGGCGATAGCACCTCTAAGTCTGAATATTGTCCACAATCCTCCAAGAAGCATTGTTCCAACGCCTATGTACCTTATCTGAGAGCTCCATATACTGTAAGCCATGTCTAGAGCAGAGCCTGTAAGCGCCGTATGAGTTGCGAGTATTGGAATTAGAATTATCCACCCTAAGATTCCTCCCAAGAATATCAGTACTGCTACATTTATTCCTACAATGTAGCCAATAGCAGCTAACGCTGTAGAGAGGTCAGAGCCAAAGTAGAATAATGATGATCCTAGCTTAGTAGCAGCTTCAACAGTGCCAGGCCACAGACCAATTCCTTCTAAAAATTTGAAAATTCCTCCTATAATTCCTCCAGTGAGGAGAGGCTTTGTTGAAGCACCTCCTTTGTCTCCTACTATTAAGACCTCTGCGCCAGCTTTTCCTTCGGGGAAAGGAAGCTTTTCTTCTTTTATGTATGGCTTTCTAATGATAGTTGTTAACGCCGCTCCAAGTGTTCCTGCAATAGCAACTAATGCGGTAGTAGTCCAAAATGGCAAGTTCATATAGATATTGATAATTATCAGTGCTGGCAACGTGAAAATTGCTCCAGCCGCCAAAGCCTCTCCAGCGCAAGCTATTGTCTGAACGATGTTATTTCCAAGTATGTTTCTAGTACGCATTGCCCTAAAGACGGCTATTGCTATGATTGCGGCAGGTATGCTTGCACTTATAGTCATTCCAGAATATAAACCTAAATATGCATTTGTCGCAGCGAAAAGCAAGGCAAGGATTATACCGAGAATCAAGTATCTCAGAGATAGTTCGGGCATAGCTTTTTCAGGCGGAACATAGGAAGTCTCTTTTTTCTCTTCACCCATTATGAAATCACCTTTTTTAAACTTTTATTACAAACATTTAAAAAAATAATCTACATTTTGCATTATATAAAAAATTTGCAAAAAGAATTAGTTAAATAAAAGTTTTATAAAAAACTATTTAAAAATGTTAAATAATTATTTAACATAAAAAATAAGACAAATAAAATAAAACAGAAGCCGCCGGCGGGACTCGAACCCGCGACCCCCGGCTCTCCCTGATTTTTTAATTTAAACCGTACGAGGCCGGTGCTCTACCGGGGCTGAGCTACGGCGGCAGTCATGCAAATTAAATTTTTAAAAAATAGAAGTTTAAAGTTTTTACTTCAAATTCATTAAGATCAAAGTATCTTTAACTAGATTAGTTTAATTCAAATTCCTATAAAAATATCTAATCAAATTTTTTGATGAGTATTAACTACAAATAAAACCAGTAAGATAGAACCTTAGTCTCAAAGAAGATTGTTGCTTTTACAATTAACTACATAGCAAAAGAAAGATGCGGGGGGTGGGATTTGAACCCACGCAGGCCTTCGCCAACGGATCTTAAGTCCGCCCCCTTTGTCCTGCTCGGGCACCCCCGCTCTTCAATTATTAATTAAATCTTCCACTTTTATTTCTTTAACTGCACCTTTTATTTTTTATTTGCTTCTATAACATCCTTAATTCTTGCAGGCCTATGAGTCAGAACAATTATCCTATCGCTTATCTCCATCAGCTCATCCACCTGATGAGAGACAATTATAATTCCAAGTCTAATTTCCTTTTTAAGGTTCTTCAAGAGTGTTTGAAGGATGGATATAGAAGAGGAGTCAAGTCCAGTATATGGTTCATCCAAAATTAAAATATCGGGCATTATTATAAGGGCTCTAGCTATAGAAGCTTTCCTTGCTGTTCCCCCGCTCACCCTATTAGGATATTTGTCTAGGTGATCATTTAAGGAGAGGAGCTCGGAGACATAACTCAGCCTTTCTTCTATCTCTCTCTCACCTGCTCCGCTTATCTTCAGTCCTATGACAATGTTTTCTCTAAGTTTGAGCCATGGAAGTAAGAGGTTATCCTGAGGCACATATCCGATCTTCCCCCTAATTTTCACCTCTCCGCTATCTTTATTTTCAAGCCCAAGGATCGTTCTTAGCATAGTAGTCTTCCCGCATCCATTGGGCCCCATTATTCCGAGTACTTCACCTCTATTTAGTTTGAATGATATGTTGGAAATCACAGGACCATCGCTGAAGCTTTTAGTCAAATTTCTAACTGCGATCAGTTCATCCACCTTCTCGACCACCCTTCTATAGGCTTGAGAACAGCTTCATCTAAGAGGATCATGAGCAGAACTAGAAGAATGCTCCAGGCGAACACTCCTTGCTTATATCCTAGGTCGTAGGAGTATAGAAGCATATATCCTATCCCCCCGCTTGCCCCAAGGGCTTCAGCGACTACAGTGATTCTCAAAGCGCTTCCGATCGCTGCTCTACTCCCTCCGATAAGATAGGGGAGAGTGCCAGGAATAATCAAATAAAGCAGCTCATGCCTTTTCTTTGCACCGAAGACCTTGAAGAGTTCTCTGTACTTCCCCTCTATGCTCTGCATTCCGCTAATTCCAATGCTCAAGAGGATAGGGTATGACGTGGCAGAGACGACGAAGATAGGAGGAAGACCGCTGGTCACTCCATATATGATTACAAATATTATGGACCATACCAGGACGGAAATGCTCTGAATAAAAGTGTTCAACGCAGTTATGAAGCTCCTTAAATGTAGGTTTATGTGATAGGCGATCAGAGAAATCATAGCTAAAGCAAAAGATAAGGCGAAACCTAAAAAGGTGTTCTCCAGAGTTTTAAAAACGTTTCTAGCTATGGAAATGATCCCTTGGATTTCTATGTAAAGAGCTACGGATGAGAGAGAAGGTATAGCGTAAGGGTATGTCCTCTCTAATGCTATCCATAGTATGAAGAGAAAAATAATAAGGTAAATCCATCCCAAAATACTAAGTCTTCTCTTTAACTTTCTCTCACTCCTAAAGGGCGAGTTTTTTATTTGTAAAATACTTGATCACCTATACTACTTGGATCACTTGTGAGATATCCTCCGATCCATGCAAGCTTCCAGGAGCTTCTTATCCCATCTATAACGCCCTGGCTTAAGTTGTTGTCGAGAACTGTTACCCTAGAGTAAAGGTACTCAGCCGTCTTTTCATTTAAGTTGTAAATGCTCATTAAAGCAGAGATGGTTTCATTTTCATTCCCGTTCCAAATATTAACGGCATCTTCCCTCGTCTTAAGGAAGGAGTTAATAAGCTCCTTATTGTTAGATGCGCTCGGAGAAGCCACCCATATGAGCATTACCGGCTCACCGCTCATGTTTGCCTCCTTCCAAAAAGTTTGGTAATCAGCGATTATAGAGGCATTGTAATTGACTACAGCCTCAGAAACGAATGGCTCCCATGCGATAATTGCATATATGTCATTTTCCCTCATTACGTCCAGAAAGGATCCTGGAAGCGTGTTTATGGCATAGATCGTGTCATTTCCCTTTCCCTGCTCGCTAACTGTTATGTTGTATATATACTTCATGTAAGCCTTGAACATCATATATGTACCAGTAGAGAGGAGAGTCGCGACAGTCTTACCCTTTAGTTCTTGAGCTGAGATGTTTCCCTTTACAGTCAGGATCGCCTGGTTTTGAAGCATTTCAGGAGCTATTATTTTTACGGAGATATTTTGAAGTAACATGTTAGCAGCCATTTCGCTCGGTATAACTGCTACATCTATGCTCCCGCTTGCAAGAGCATTTATTATATCTGTAGTCTTGTCGAACCTATATACTTGAAGCTCATAGCCGTATTTTTCGCTTAAGTTGTAGTACTGCATTATGTCTAACGTGCTTATTCCTCCCTGCAGAGTACCGGCCCTTATTATCATAGGGGAGGACTCCCTCTCTCTGTAAAATGCATAAGATGCGCCTAAAGCAACTGCAACTACAACTATTATTATTAAAATATATTTTGTATTCATGGTATCACCCGAGATCATGAGATAAGCATTTGAGCATACTCAACTGACCTCCTCCCCGCCCTAAAGGGCGAGGGTTCCCTTTAGGGAATTCATCGGTTCCCCGCATCTATTCGGGCTTACATCTTTCATCTGCGGGGCAGTCGAGGGGATCAGAGATCCCCTCATCTGGAGCTTGTTTATGGGGTTGCCGAACCCTCATCCAGCAGTTGGGGACAACCCCTCATCCTCGACACACCTCTCCAGATATTCATCATCAAAACAAAATAGAGAACATAGAGCTTAAAAACCTTCACCCCACCTTAAAAGGCAAGGGTTTCAGTTGTAATATGATATCTCAGCCCAATGTTTGGACTTCTTAGAGCATGTTATTGTTTTATATCAAATCCTCTATCCTTGAACTCAGAGCGCCCGGAGAGTCCTTCTTTTGTGACCCATATCATTTGCATTCATCCCTCTTTAATTGGCCTCAACTTGTAGTTCACCTCTCATAGAGAGCTCGAGGTAATCGCTATAGGGAAACTCTACATCTCTGAAATTTTATTTTAAATCAATATTTATAGGAACTTTTATGAAATTCAAACACTTTGCAAAGGCATTTATAAAGCATAACTCTAATAAAAATAAAATTGATTATTAATCCGATGGTTGTTTGTCTTAAAGATAAACGAGGTCCGTTTAGTATTAAAGTGTATAAAAAAGTATATACTAAAAATTTAATAATGTTTTTGCAATAATTTTTTTACAGTATTTAATAAAATCTGCTAATTTTATAAAAAAATACGGTGAAAAAACAATTTATTAAAAACAAGTGAATTTTTTTACCAAAAATATTAAAAATAAAAACTTTCAAATTTTATAGAGTTAGATTTAGAAAACTTGTTAAAAAAGGGAGAATTATGGAAAGATATCCAATAAATGGTTTATTTGCATATTCTGCTCCTATCGGAACTAATGTATCTTGTATAGATGTGCTGATAAGAGAGAATATGGCAAATAATACCAACAAGACTATTGCAAAGATATTGCAAGAAGTAGTATTGATGGGCCTGCCAATATTAGATATGAAGTATTCCTTGAGTGAGGATGGAGAAGCTGGAATAATGTTCTTGGTACTAGCATCAGGTGAAGATCAGGCGAAGATGTTAATTGAAAGGATAAACGGCTTTTCCTCGAACATTAAAGCATCATTAGGAAGAAAATACAAGAGGACTTGCTATTCTAATATTGCTTTTCCAGTAAAGTTCTCCGGTAGCCGTTGGATATATATGGGACCTGCAAACCTTGACGGCATACTCTTTGATTTGAAGAAGATCTTGGGGAAGCAAGTAGAGTCATACATTTTAAGGCAACTGGGAAGATATATAGGAAAGAACATTTATGAGTATTATACAGAATCCCTGGGACATATCGATTCTCTAGAGGAGACTATACGCTTTCTTTCAATGCTCTTCCAGATTTCGAGTTGGGGGATTATTGAAGAATACGAGATCTCCGAAAACAGGATAATGCTAATCATCAGAGATCTGTGGGAAGTGGTCGTTTTGAAAGAGAAGCAGTCTAGCGATAAGCCGAAGCTGACTCTAGGAGTAATTGAGGGTTTCTACAGCTCATTAACAAAAAGAGATATTAGAAGCGAAGTAGCTTTAGTGAAGAAGGAGGAAGGAGTTTATAAGACAGAAATACAGGTTTACTTTTAAATTAATCTAATGAGTTTTCTTCGCCTAAGATGTGCCTTTCGCTTGGGCTAGTAATGTTTTTAAGCCTCTCTGTTGCTTTTATTGAATCAAGAAATTCTGCGACACTCTTAGGTACGAGCTCCCTCCACTTGTCATTCTGCTCAGCCATATACCTTCTAATAAGAGTCCCATTGTATATTTCCCTCTTATACGGCTTTGGCACTATAACATTGAACCCTGCCTCCCTCAGTATTTGACTCACTATCGGGTTACCTATAAAAATTGCCTCTGAATGTGGTGAAGCGTAAATTGCGTGATGCGCAGATGCTATATGTATCTCAAGAGTTGGAAGAGCAGATGTTATGACCCTAGAGAGGTCAAAACCCGCCTCCTTCATGGCTAGCCTTATCATTTCTATCCTCTCTCCAGCGGTGAATGGGTTCCTCTCTGTGTGGCTTTCTGTGCTCATGCCCACTAAGAAGACGATTTCTTCATACTCTTTCAGAATGTTTTCTGCGACATATAAATGCCCTTTATGGAAGGGCTGAAACCTTCCGAAGAATATCGCTCTTCTCGGGAATTTCATAAGAATCACTTTTTGAACATAACGAATTGTTTATTAAATTTCAAGCTTAATAAAAACTTATGTTCCTCTCTCTGAATGGTGAAGGCTACGAAGCTTGTCGTGAGAAATGAGAAGATAGTGAAGGCTTTTGAGTGCTATAAAGAAAAAATAAAGGAATATAACAAAAAAGTCAGCGGAATGGGGTACTATCTAAAGCCTGTACATATAGTGACTAAAAAGGTTGGGGAAGAAATTAGAATATATAGATATTTTGGAAAGTACTGGTGGAAGATAGAGTATTTAGGCTTAAAAGGAAATAAGCCTGTAATAAAGTGGATATACATAGGAAAAAATAAGCCGATAGAATCCCTTCCAGATCCCCCGATCAACCCTCTAGAAGGATTTTCCTTTTACACATTAAAGGGGGACAAAGATCATATTTATGTGAGCGAAAGGACTTATACAAAATTTCAAAATAAAATAGAAAAAATATTGTTGGGAGAAAAAATCTGCTCTGATTAAATGCTTTTGTAGCAGAACCACCAATCGAAGCACTCATGCTTCTTTAGCCTTTCAGGTATATCATTTTTGTTGTCAACTGGACTTAATATTACCTTGTCTCCTATAAGCTCATTGTTCGGCCAGTTCGCAGGTATAGCAACTCCGTATTTATCGGAAGTCTGCAAACCTTTAACCATCCTTAAGATCTCATCGATGTTTCTTCCAAGCTCTTGCGGATAATAGAGGATTGCCCTTATAATGCCTTCTGGATCAATGATGAATACTGCTCTGACGGTTGATGATCCCTCGGCTTGGGCGTGGAGCATTCCGAATAGTGAGGCGACTCTTCCCGTGTTGTCGCCTATTATTGGAAAGGTTATCTCTATGCCGAACTTCTCCCTTATCCACTCATCCCATTTAATATGGCTGAATACCTGGTCAACGCTCAAGCCTATAAGCTGTACATTAAGCTCCTCGAACTGCTTTATCCTTTTTTGAAATGCTACAAACTCAGAAGTGCATACCGGCGTGAAATCTGCTGGATGGCTGAATAGCACTACCCATTTACCCTTAAAGTCGTCTGGAAACTTGATCCTTCCATATGTTGTCGATGCCTCAAAAGATGGCGCTTTTTCTCCTATTTTTGGCATTACGTTCACATTTGAACTCATTTTTCCACCAAATAATAATCATATATAATTTTTAAAAAGATATGGTACATATTTTTAATTCGATAACTCTATATATACTTTCATATATATCCAGTAAAGATGTGAAAAAGTTCTTTTGAAAAGTTTGCATTTTAAAAAAATTTATAAAAAATTAAAATTAATATTTAAATGATCAAATAATTTAAAGTGAGGAATGCAAACATGGTACTTCTTGGAAAAAGCAGAAATGAGGCGTCCAATCTTCTCTTAAAAGGTGAACTTACTGTTTCCGTTTTTGGCTTGGGCAAAATGGGTCTCCCCCTTGCTCTGGTTTTCGCAAGCAAAGGAGCTAAAGTATACGGGGTGGATCTCAATGAAAATGTCGTTGAAATGGTAAACAGAGGGGAAAACCCGATTAGCTTTGAGCCCGGGGTTGGAGAGCTCCTGGAAAAGGCCGTCAAGGAAAAAAGACTTACCGCTGTAACAGATGGGGCACTGGCCTCATCTAAAAGTGATCTGATAGTACTGCTTGTCCCAGTATATGCAAATGCGAAAGGAATTAGAATGGAGCTTATGGAAAAGGCTATAGATGAAGTCTCAAATGGGATCAGAAAAGGGGCTATAGTAGTAACAGAGACTACATTGCCTCCAGGAACTACGGAATCTTTTATACCTAAAATTGAGAATGTATCTGGATTGAAGGCAGGGATTGATTTTGGAATTGCTCATGCGCCTGAGAGGACTATGAGCGGGAGGGTGATAAAGGATATTACTGAGAGCTACCCCAAAATCATCGGCGCTATTAATGAAGCTACGTTAGAGCCGCTGATCGGAATCTACTCAGCAATAAATAAAAAGGGGGTTGTTCCTGTATCAAGCATAAGAGTTGCCGAGGCCGTGAAGGTCTTTGAGGGGGTTTACAGAGATGTTAATATTGCTCTTGCAAACGAGCTAGCTCTGATCTCTGAAAGGCTTGGCATAAACGTGAATGAGGCTATTGATTCCGCTAATACTCAGCCATATAGCCACATACACAGACCTGGTGCTGGCGTGGGAGGACACTGTATAGGTGTATATACATGGTTTCTCATTCATTCATTCCCAGAACTTTCAAAAATAATGAAGATTGCGAGGGAGACAAATGATAGCATGCCTCTGCATATGGTTGAGTTAACTGTTAAAGCTCTCAACCTTGTAAGAAAGCCTGTAAATGGAGCTAGAATTATTGTATTTGGATTGAGCTATAGAGGTGGGATTAAGGAAACGATAAACTCGCCGAGCTTTCCGCTAATCAATGAGTTTTTGAAGTGGGGGGCAAATGTTGAAGTCTACGACCCGTACTTTTCTAATGAAGAGATCATGAGTTATGGATTTAAGCCGTTTAACGGAAACTTTGAGGGGGCAGATGCAGTTGTTGTGGTAACAGATCACCCACAGTTCAAAGAAGTTGACTTAAGAGATCTTAAGGATAAGATGGCTACTCCAATTATAATTGATGGAAGATACATATATGCGACTGCAAAGGGAATCGAAAATTTCATTTACGCGTCACCTGGAATCCAGATTAGGTGCCCGAAGAGCTTTCAATAGAAACCAAAATTTTCCTTTTGGCCTAATTTTAGCCTAAAAAGAGTGTCCCATTAAATTCGATCAATTATTTTCCTCATCTATTTGGCTTAAATTTTAATTTAATGTAGGTGAGGAAGATTGAGATCTATTGCCTTGGCCCTTTACTAAACCCATATAAACAACCAGAGTAAAATCTTTAATATATAATGCTCACAATAAGATTAATGTCTTATATAAACTGCTATAGGGAATTTGCTACAGTATAATATTTAAAAGAGCCCAATCCCGTTTGATTGCTTCAAAGTTCGTATTGAGAAGATAAAAATCGGTGATTCTGTTGAATCCTCTATTAGGAATTAAAGAATATGTAGAGTGGCTTGAAGAGAGGGAGCTCTTGGTCAGAGTTAAAGAGCCGCTTTCTCCTATTCTTGAAATACCTTACTTTTTGAGAAAAGTTATGTACTCAAGCGGTCCAGCTGTTTTATTTGAAAGCGTAAAGGGGTTTGAAGGATGGAGAGTTTGCGGGAATCTCTTTCCTAGTGTTTTCACTATTTCTTCTGCACTTGGCATAAATAGCTTTGAAGAAATTTCGGAAAGGCTTATATCTCTTATTACACATCAGCAAGCTCAAGGCATCACTGAAAAGATTAAAGCATTTAGCGATGCAAGCAAACTATTAGGCTACTTTCCTAAGAAGGTGAACAAAGCTGAATTCGAGGAAAAGGTTATCGAGGGCAAGGATAATCCGTTGGATAAGATACCGTTTTTTAAGACATGGCCTATGGATGGGGGAAGATATGCGACATTCCCAATGGTGATAACAAAGGATCCTGCAAAAGGAATCATAAATATGGGAGTGTATAGAGTAATGATTGTAAACGGCAGAAAGGGAATAATCCACTGGCAAGTACACAAGAGGGGAGCTATGGCATATTCGGTGACGAAAGAAATGAAAGCAAAAGAAATGCCAGTGGCGATAATTATCGGAAGCGATCCTGGCACGATGATCTCAGCCGTATCTCCTGTTCCATATCCTATTGACAAGATGCTGTTTGCAGGAATGGTTAGAGGAAGGGGAGTTGAGCTGTTTGAGCTCGATAACGGCATACCGGTTCCGTCCAATTCGGAAATTGTAATCGAGGGAAGCGTGAGGGTGGATGAGCTTGCAAGCGAAGGCCCGTTTGGGGATCACTGGGGGTATTATGATACTCCAACAGAAATGTACCCAGTTTTCACTGTAGAGAGAGTTTACATGAGAGAAAACCCGATCTATTACGGAAGCGTTACGGGTCTTCCCCCGCTTGAAGATGCTGTCATGGGAAAAATCGTTGAGAAGATGTTTAAGCCTTTCATAAAGCTCCTCCTTCCAGAAGTAGTTGACATAAGCTATCCTGTATATGGGATCTTTCAGGGAATGGTTGTAGTTTCGATTAAAAAGAGGTACCCAGGGCAGGCTAAAAAGGTGATGAATGCTCTTTGGGGCTTAGCCCAGTCCTCTCTTACAAAAATTGTAATTGTAGTTGATGAAGACATTGATGTGAACAACTTAGATAAGGTGATATGGGCTGTTTCCAGTAATGTAGAACCGCAGAGGGATGTGGTGGTAATTCCTTACACGCATACAGATGCTCTCGATCCTGCGAGTATATCACATTCTTACGGTGGGAAGCTCGGCATTGATGCCACTAGAAAGCTTCCTGAAGAGAACTTCGGTAGGGAGTGGCCTAAAATTGTTGAAGATGATAAAAATGTGAAGGAAAAAATTGATCCTCTTGTTGAAAAACTGCTTAAAAGCTTTAAGGGGTTGGATAGATTTTGAGCCTAAAATGGGATCCTGGAGAAGTTAAGAAGAAAAGGTCACTAAATGCAATTTTAAAGCTACTAAGAATAGAGCACACTCTTCTCGATCTTCCTTTCACATATGCTGGAATGGCTCTTACCCACTATCCCATTACGTTAAGAGAAGTGGTGCTCGCCACTTTTGCAGTAATTGGGCTAAGAATAGCTGGAATGACCTACAACAACATAGCAGATGCAGATATAGATAGAAAGAACCCAAGGACTGCTAGGAGACCTTTACTCACTGGGGATGTAAGCTTCAGAGATGCTTGGATCCTTGTAGCTTTAGGAAGTTTGATCTATTTCGCCTCTGCATTTTTCCTCAGCTTTTATGCTTTCATCTTATCTCCTATTTTATATATAGTTATTATGACCTACCCGTTTGCAAAGAGGTTTCACCCGTTTCCCCACCTTCACCTAGGTTTGTCCCTCGCTCTTATAGTATTCGGAGGCGCTATTGCAACTTCCGGAGAATATGTCAATAATTTAATGGAGGCAATTGAATCTGTCCCATGGACATATTTTTTCGCTGTGCTCTTCTGGGGGAGCGGCTTTGATGCTATATATAGCATAATGGATGAGGAGTTTGATAAAAGCATGAAGCTCGGAAGCGTTGCAGCAAGGTTCGGGAGCAGGGGCGCACTGATGTTTTCCCTTGCAAATTACATAATCTCGTCTTTATTTCTCCTAATTGCTTGGAGGCTATATAACTTGGGGCTTTTAACCTTGGCATCAATGATCATTTCGATCTTTATTATGTTTTACCAAGTTGCATCATGCTTCATTGACATAAAAAATGTTCCCAAGGCCTTTAACTTAAATTTAATAGTAGGAGTGATAGTTTCTATATGCATCCTAATAGACTTGCTTCTTTAATTTTAAAGCCTAGACAAGCTGTTTTGGGGTTTCATAAAAGTTTATAGGGACTGATATTGATTATCTGATTTGAGATAGAGAATATATTCCTCAAATACTGTGCGCGTGAAATCCCCAAAGCCACATGTAGAACCAAGAAGGGATGCACCAACTAATATAAACTTATATAGGATTTGAACCTCATTTTTATAAGTAAATGCAAAATATATAAATTAGCTTTTAAAATTCTTCAACTATATATAATTCCAGAGAAAACTTGTAATTTACAACTGAAACCCTCGCCCTTTAAGGCAGGAGGAGGTCAGCATAATAAATCCAAAGATATCTTTTCCTCTTTCAACTGAACCCTTAGTTCTTCAAACATAAATGATGTATAACTGTAAACTTTGACATTTTCTAATTGACGAAATTAAAAATATTTATAAGTCTTAAAAATCAAGTTTTTAGTTCAAGAAGGATTTGTCAATTCGCTGGAGGATAATAATGTCAATGCCTTTTCAGAGCAAAAGACAGATCGCTATTGGACAAGCCTCAATAATTATTTTCTCGATAGCAGCTGGATTTTTGGGGAGGAGCGGCGCTGTATATTGGCTCTTCATAATACTCTACTTTATCTTGTACATGATAATAATGACTAAATTTGGACAACCAAAGCTTCCTAATACCGCAAAGGCAGATTTAATTTCTAAAGGAAAGGTACTGTTTGAGGAAAACAAGGCAATGGAAGTTGCTAGCACTGACAGGCAATATGTAGTAGAGATGCAGGATCAGCTTAAAATGCTTCAATTTACAACTCTCTTCTCCTTTCTTGTACTGATATATTTCTTTATAGCAATAGGACCTGTAACATCTCTTATAGCTCCAAAGTTCTCTAATGAGAAGATTGGGTATTCCGTCTCATATTTTATTTTGTTTGAAGGTAGCTTTTTGCTGAGCATTTTTGGTCAGTACCTTTCAGTAAGAAATTACAGTAGGAGTGGAAAGAAATTCGTTACTATTAACATGCCAAGAACATTTTTCGTTACAAGCGAAGGAATAGTGCTCAAGGGAATGATGAGCTCAACAGGTCTAAAGTTTCCTTTAACTGCCTACAAGATAGTTCTTAATGAAGAGAGAAAGTTCGTTGAACTGGTTAATGAGACGCAAAAGGCAATAAATAAGATCAGGCTGTATACGAAAAGTCCAAATAAGCTTTACGAGGTAATTTCAAATAAAAATAGCTCTGCTGATGAGAAATAGAATGAAAATAATTAGACTTATTTTTAAAGCAATGATGATAAATTACTAGCGGAGCGGATGCAATGAAGTCACCTGTCTCAGCTGAGTTGTATCCATTATAAATACAATTTGGATCGATTTTTTGAAAGAGACTAAAAGTTTTACATCAAATTGCTAAGTAGCTTTCCTCTTTTTTATACTATTTTCTAATCGGTCTGAAACAATATGGTATTTCCGCATTTTGTAATTAAGATTTTCTTTATTTTTCATTACAAATAATATTCAGAACAGTAATATTTGGGCTTATTTGTTTGCTAAATTTTTGTGGCATTATCTTAAAATATAATTATGTAAAAAATTTTCTTGAAACTTTACAATATATATTATATTTCATTTATAACAGCAATAATGGTAAATGTTTATGATACTTGACAGTAGCATAGAAGAAAAGTTAAGGACTTTAAAAAGACTGGATGGAGTAATAGACTTTTCAAAATCCTCCGTTCAAATTGAAATAGTCTTCCTATTCTTAATTTATGGAAGGGATCTCACTCCCACTGAAATTTCCGAAAGTGCAAATGAAAGGAGGAAGGCTGTTTTAGATGCCCTTAGAAAGCTTCAGCTTAAAGGGATAGTGAAGAAAGTAGGAGAAAAGGATGGAGAGCCTCTTTATGGTCTAAGCGAAGAGGGAAAAAAGTATTCTGAGGAGCTGTTGAGAGCTTTAGGTTTAGAAGGATTCAAATTGGCTTCACGTGTGAGCGAAGAGGAGAGCATAAGAGAAAGACTAATCGTCCAAAAGAAAATAATTGAGGCCAATTACATATATAATGCCATATGTTACCTAGCGACTTCAAAGGATCAAACATTAAGCTTGAAAACTATAAGCAGGCTTCTCAATCTGAGTGAAGAGAGGGCAAAAGAATATTTGGATATATATTCAAGACCTCCTGAGAGGCTGTTCAGGAAGATAATAAAGCCAGATACAAGAGAAACTTACTATAAGCTAGAAAAGGAAGGTCTTTCAATTTTTTATAGAACACAGAACTATCTGAGTTTAAAAATAGTCCTATATATAAGTTAAAGCAAAAGCTTTATGCAAAAATTCCCCATCCAAACAATTTGAAAAGACTTTTTTCAATTTCTTCATTCTTATCTTTTCTTTTATCGTTTTTACTCTCAATTTTAAATCTTTGTTCTCTCTTTTTTTCTGCACTGATGTTTGTGCTTGGTTCAGTAGTCTTTGTCATTAAAGAAGTTATTTTCTAGCTTTCCGCGATCGTTTAAGTACTTCAAGTAAGCACTACTTAGCTTTTCTGCAATTTTTTCTGCATTAAAATCGTCCCTGACCCTAAATAGAAGAATATTTTTATTTATAACAAGACCTATGTACTTCTCCTTCAATCTATCGCCGCCTAAAACGAAGTATAAACCTTCTTTCAAAGGAACAGAAGTTAGATCGGAAATCTTTTCAATCTCATCATCATAGTATTCAGGAGGCCAATATGTAATGATTCCCTCTTCAAGCCTCAATAGGTAGACGGCAAGTATTATCTCTCCGTCAACTAAAGACTTCAAGAACTCTTGGCTTTTTTTCTGCATTTTTTCACCAATTCTTCATCGAATTGCTCAGTTTAAATATTAAGCTAAAACGGCGACTATCCGTCGAAAATCAAGCGATCTCCAATTTTCACTCTCAGTCGCCAAAAATCTTTCTGTTTATTTATAAAAAAGCTGAGGTTATTTTTGCCCTTAAAGGGGTGAGAGAAAGAAATGGGTAAGAAAAGAGGA
>NZ_JBMFSV010000021.1:0-21084 GCF_049967375.1 Fervidicoccus sp.
ATTTTATATATAGAATCATCGATATCCCAAGTCAAATTGCTCCATATTGATGTGTCCAGGAGCTTTATCTTCGAATTTATCTCATTATGCTTTTTTACGCTATCAACTTTCAGCTTCAAGCCCTCAAGCTCTCCAAGCTTTCCATTTAAATTATCCAATCCAGCTTCTAAAATAAATACAATGTTAGTAACTTTGTAGCCGTTTTTCAGGTACAATCCTAAAGCATTGTTGTTTCTGTTTTTCACAGAGAGATATATCCTTTTTACTCCCTCAAGCTCAAGAGTTTGCTCTATACAATTCAACAGTTTCCTTCCTATTCCCAATCCTCTATAGCGAGAATCCACTGCAAAAGCATCAATGTATGCTTCTTTCCTTTTTTTATAAAATATTATGAACCCTACAAGTTTCTTTCTTCTTAATGCGACATATATCCTCGCCCTTCTGCTCTTTTTCTTAATTATGCTTTTCAGCCAATTCTTGCTCTCTTCATCCAAATATTCGATGTTTTCACTATATATTTTGAAAATGCGGTCCACGTCAGAAATTCTTGCCTTCCTAACGATAACGTTCTTCATCGAATTTTCTTTTTTAGAAAAACTATCTTCTAATTCCAAATTTTCCATGCTTTCACATTCAGCATATACAAGTTATTTATCAAAGCTCAATTAAGATAAAATAGATTCCCTTTTATTAAATTTATGGAATTGTTTCATAAAAAATAACAGTTCCGTCATCTTCCTCTTTTACGCCTTTTATCTTGATATAGTTGATTTCGCTTGTATTCTTTACATGTGTGCCGGAGCATGGAATGGAGTTGACATTTTGTATCTCAACGATCCTGTATATTCCAACATCCGGCAACCTCTCTAGATTTGGTGCATTAAATACAAATTTTTCCAATTCCTCTCTTTTAACATATCTGACATTTACACTTATGCCCGCTTTGACCGCTTCGTTAGCTGTTTTTTCTATCATTTCCAGTTGAATAGGACTCAAGTTTATATGCTCATATTTTATGTAGGATCCGATACTGGCATGATTGGCTTCGATTGTATTTACCTTTTTTCCAGTAACTTTCATGACAGCGTAGTCAAGAATATGACCTGCAGTATGAGATCGCATGATTTTGTACCTTCTCTCCCAATCAAGCTTTAGTCTAAAAATCTCTCCCTTTTCTGGTATTCCGCTGTTTTTTTGTATATTGGCATAATGAAACGCGACACCATCAACTTCTAAAACCTTTTTCACCTCAAAAAGCCTCTCGTTATCATAAATTGTTCCGGTATCGCTCTCCTGTCCTCCGCTTTTTGGATGAAAGATAGTCTTGTCAAAGACCAGGTATGCTTTGTTTTTGCTTTCCATTAAAATTGATAAAAGATTGGCGTTTATTTCCTTCAAGTAGGAATTTTCCAGGTAAACCTTTTCAGTTGGGCTAAATTTCCTAGCTTCTTCTTTTAAATTAACCAAATTCTACCACTCAAGGTATATTTTAAAAAATAATAAAGATATTTAACTTATTTCAAATCTTCTATAATTTCTTCAGTGCTTACTACCTTTGCATAAATTTGGTTTATTATCCTCAATTCCATTTCATGGAACTCTTGCGAAATTGCAGCTGTTGCATCCTCTACTACATAAACTATGAAACCCCAATCTGCTAAATCTCTCACCGTTCCTGCAACGCATTGATCCGTGACAATTCCAGTAACTACAACATGTTCAATTCCCATCCATCTAAGAATATGTCCCAAGGAAGTTCCATTAAGTGCGCTGTCAGTAGTTTTGTAAACAACTATTTCGTCTTTTAGCGGTCTTAATTCATCAACCTCTTCTTGCGAAGAAGTTCCTATAATTTGAAGCGAATAATTCCATCCAGGTCTAGATTGAACAGGAGACCTATCTTTTCCATCCGTTCTATAACTTCCTATAACAGCATGCACTACAGGAAGCTTATTTTCTCGGAAAAAATTGAGGAGCTTTTTTATATTGGGTATAGTGACTTGGACGAGTCTATCATATAGATATGCGTGTCCATGCTTTTCTTTTATCATCTTTGCCTCTTCTAAAAATCCCTTCTGGACATCGACTATTACAAGGGTAACTTTATCTTTTTTTGGCTTGGTTTTATTTTAATTAGAATAGTAATATGTTTCATAAAATATGGAAATGTAAAGTATTAACAAAAATTTCTAAACAATTCATTTATGATTATGATACTGAATCGAATTTTTGTACTTATATAAAGTTAAAAAATATTAATTCGATTTGATTTTAGATAACATCAATAATGGTATTATGTAGAATTATTGAGAAGAGCTGATTATTATGTTCTACAGAAAAATTTTCTATCTTCTATCGATCATTATTATTGCTGCATCCTTTGCCATAATTGTATCAGAAGCACAAACCTCTGAACCAACAAACACTCAAATAAACTCAATTAATTTCGTCTCTTCTCAAAACACTCCTGTTTATCCCGGGAGCAAAAATGCCCAATTGAGGATAGAAGTTCTCTTTAACGTAAATGCCAGTAATGCTATAGGAAACTTGAGCAGTTTGCCTCCCGGTTTTTCCCCGAGCTCAAACAGCGGGTATTCATCAGCTGCGAGAGATTTGTATGGGAA
Source organism: Fervidicoccus sp. (assembly GCF_049967375.1). Taxonomy (NCBI): domain Archaea; kingdom Thermoproteati; phylum Thermoproteota; class Thermoprotei; order Fervidicoccales; family Fervidicoccaceae; genus Fervidicoccus; species Fervidicoccus sp. The sequence continues at coordinate 2,625 of NZ_JBMFSV010000021.1, forward strand.
CCAGGTTTATTTTATAAATGCTAGCGATGTGGTGTATTTTGAGTACTATTTAAATGTTAATAGTGATGTCTCTCCCGGGACTTACCCTATTGGGTTCTCCTTATCTTATACCATTAATTCCACAACAAGAGAGACTGACTACTTTACAATTTACGTTACAGTCTCTCAATATCCCCCTTTGATGGTTAAAGTTGTCTCTTCCCAGTGGAATCCAGCGGGATATCCTGGGACTCAGAATACGCAGCTTCAAATCACGATAGAAAATGATGGTAACAGTACGATCAATTCTGCGGTTGCTTCTCTTTCGCTTCCAAGCGGGTTTGTCTATACAGGCGGAAGCATTCAGATTGGAACCCTTCAGAGCAATTCAAGAACAACGATCTCTTTTTCAGGAATAAATATCGATAAAAGCCTCTCGCCTGGCAATTACACTTTTTCTATAACCTTAAACGCGTTAATGTCCACCCAGGACGGAGTTGGATATGACGCGCAGGGAACCATTACATTTACAGTTCAGGTGGAGAGCATTCCCTCCTACTATTATGAGCTAAATCTTCTAAGCCTAAAATGGGGAGCAGCATCACCTCAGCCCGTCTATGAGAATTCCAGATACGTGCAACTCAGTGCAACCTTTTTAAATACAGGTCAATACCCGATTTTTTCTGCGAACGGCACAGCAAATTCTGAGTACTTCATTCCGATTTCGAACATCGACTCTTACTATGGAAGCATTTCAACTGGGGGGACATTCACTCTTTCGTTCTATTTCGACATAAACTCAACTTCTCTTTCTCAGCTTCTTTCCCAAAATGAAGTTCCTGTACACTTCAACGTTTCTTATATGATAAATTTAGGAAACAACGCATACATAGTAATTTTTTCAAACTTCACTAGCTTTGTAGGAATTGAGAATTATGTAGGAGTAAGCAACGGAACAGGGGTCTCTCTCATATCGAGCGGCTGGCTTAGCAGCTACACAGTTTATCCAAACACAGACAACGCCATTTATACTGTACAGATAGCAAATAGGCTTCCATTCTCAATCAACGGTATAAATGCCACACTGTTCCTTCCAAGCGGCTTTGAAAGCAACGGGTGCAATTATGCAAGTACATATTACGGCACTGTCTTGCAAAGCTATTCCTCTTCTACTCTTCAGTTTAAATTTAATGTAGGCAACATTCCTCCGGGGATTTACAATGCTACACTCTTGGTTGACTACATAGCAAATACAGGAGGTCCGGGCTCAAGGCTCTTCAATTTATTTCAAGTACAGCTTAATATAACTGGGGAAAGCAATACATTAGAGGTAGTCGACTCGTCTTTTCCGCTAAGCTCCGCTGACACTTTTTCCCTCGGCGATCAGTTCAGGCTTACAATAAGGAATTTGGGATACGATTCTATGAATTACCCTGTTTTAACCGTTAACCTACCCCCGGGGATCACGTACTCAAACACAAATACTTCAGTATTTTCCATCCTTCCATATACTCCCTCGGTCTCTCTTCCATCTCAGCTTACAGTTCAGAGCCTACAGGCATACTACCAGCAAGTGCTTTCGAGCTCTCAGCAGTCTAGTACCCAGCAGTCAGGGATTCAGAAGGGAAGTACTATTACATTTTCATTCCCTCTGAACATAAATGTTAACAGTACAGGAATTTACACTGCAAATGCAACACTCAGCTTCGTTGATGCTTGGGGGAACATTAGAAATACCTCAATAAGCTTTCAAATTCCAGTGCTTGGGAACATTAGGTACATTGACGTTAAAGTATTTGGGTCTCTCGATATAAGGAGCAGATACACCAACATGACCGTTGTAATATGCAATTACGGAAGTAGCCCTGCTTATAATGTATATGTAACTTTATCTCCTCCCTCAACAATAACCTCAGGTGCATCATCCTCACTGCTCTTGGCTACGCCATCTGTCTTCTACATAAAAGAAATTCCTCCAAACAGCAATATGAGCTTCCCAGTTACTTTTGCATTCAATCCGCTTGGAGCTCAGTCCTTTTCCGGTGCTTCAACAATTATAAACTATGGAGTCGCGCCATTGAACATCCAAATAAGCTATGAAGATCCTCAGGGAAATTCAAAGAGCTTCACTACCTCTTTGGCGCTGTCAATTGAGCCATTCATAGATATAGCTTTGACCGGCGGACAAGCTGTATACAGCAGCAATGACATAAAGGTGACGGGAACATTGATAAATTACGGCTCATCAACCGCTTACAGGGTTGAAGTTGTTGGGAGCACAGGAAAACAGACTTCTAGCTATTTTGTTGGAGACATAGATCCAAGCTCACAGTATGCCTTTAGGGTCGATATCCCAGCTTCTCAGTATGTCCCGATTGTAAACATAACAATAAGCTATTATAATGCCTTCAATGAAAATATCAATAGAACGCTACAGCTCTCTGTTATCAACCAACAGGTGAACGAAACTTCCGCAACAACTACAACCTCGACCAGCGAAATGCCTGAAGAATATATTATAGCATTATTCATCGTGGCGATTTTCCTGCTTGGTGCAGGATACATAATTTATAGAATGTATAAGACTCACCAAAAAGACATTGAAAAAAGGTTGCCAGAATGAGCATCAAAAGGTTTTTCTCGCTTTTGGGAATGTCCTATAAAATGGCAGTTAAGTCCCTCGGAAGCAGGAAGCTAAGGAGCATATTGACTATTCTAGGAATAATTATAGGCCCAGCAGTAATTGTCATGATGGGAGCTGTAGTAGGAGGGTACTCTCAATACATCCTCAATCAAGTGACGAGCCTCGGACAAAACAACATAATGATAACTCCGTCTTCAGATTATACTCTGACATCTAGCGATCTGAGCTACTTCAAGTCGTTCAGTTATGTTGTAAATGCCGTGCCATATTACTTGACACAAGCAACAGTCACAGTGGGCAACTCACAAGAGCAAATTTATATTTACTGCACGGATGTGAACTTCGTATTACATGCGATTGGAGGGCTGGAAATCGAGGAGGGAAGCGCTCCTTCGCAGGGAGATGTGCTTGATGCATTAATAGGGCATAAAGTCGCCTACGACCAAAATGGAAATTTAGAATATGGAGTGGGCGATGTGGTACCATTAAAAGTTTTTACGAAAATCACTAACGGAATCCCTCAGTACAAAACAGTAAACGTAATTGTAAGCGGAGTGCTTAAAGAATATGGGGGCGCTCTTATCTTCAGCCCAGACCAGACAATATTCTTAGATACTGATGCAGGTCAGAAGCTTTTAGGTCTAAACAGCTGGAGCGGCATATTGGTACAGGTGAGTGATCCTATCTACGTGAAGGATTTTGTCAGCACTGTAGAGAGCACCTATGGAAATAAGGTTTCTGTGATCTCCTTCAGTGCAATTGCAGATATAGTTTCAAGCATAACTGGAGCAGTAAACTATATAAATTATGTAGCTTCACTTTCTGCATTCGCCGTTGCAATAGCTGGGACAACAGCGACCATGGTTACTTCAGTCATTGAAAGGACGAAAGAGATAGGCGTAATGAAGTCGATAGGATATACCAACAGGGAAATCATAATAATGATATTATCTGAATCAACTCTCATGAGCTTTATAGCAGCCGTTGCAGGCAGTCTGCTCGGAGTTGCAGGTTCATTTGTGCTTGGAGGAAGTGGAATGACTATAAGGGCTGGAACAAACACAGTTGTAATAAACAGTCATCCGCTGTTCTCCGCACATTTATTCATAACTTCAATTGGATTGACAATACTCGTAGGAGTAGTAGGAGGGATTTTGCCTGCATATATGGCCTCGAGGATCCCTCCCGCTGTTGCGTTGAGATATGAATGAGTTTTTTAAATGTAAAAAATATATAGAGAAAAATAATTATAATTTATTTGGTGAGAGAATGTCAGAAGTACCACTAAAGCCTGTGGGGAAGGAAGAGATCAGAAAACTTGAACTCGCTCTTATTATTGCGACTTTGTTCAGAGAAGACGTCCTTCAGCAGGCTCTTGAAACGAAAGACAAATTGACATGGCTTGATTCTCTGATAGTTGCTGCAGGAGCACTGGCTAGGGAGAGAGCGGGAATTCCGGCATCGAGGATAGCTGAAGAGCTTGAAAGGACTGAAGCAACTATAAGAAACCACCTTTCAGGAAAGACAGATGCTGGAAAGATGGTTAAAGAAACTTACGAGCAATTGGTAAAGAGTGGAGGGAGCTTAAGCAACATAGTTCCCGAAATCCTTGTAAAGAGCAGCGAAGAGGAAAAGTGCAAGGAAAGACTTGAATTAGTGAAGCAAAAAATCGAAGAGATAAAGAAGCTATTAGAGTAATTTTTTCATTTTCCTCAGCAACCAGTGAGACAAAGAGCTCTGGAAGAAGGGAAGATGCTGCTCATTCCTTCTCCTAGGCTGAAGACAGGGTTCATGCTTTTGAACCCGAGCGAGATCCAAAAAAAGCTATACAGGGAAGCTAAAAGGAGCAAGGCTGAAGAAGCATTCAATAAGCTCAGGAAGATAATAAGCTCTGAAGATTTAGGGGGAATTGAAAGATCCAGCAGAGAGTTCAGAAAGGGATTCAAGCTGAGATGAGGCTAATCGATACAAGTGTTTTGATTGAGGATGTAAAGAAGGGAGTCTACGAGGAAGGAGCCATTTCGTCAATAACTTTAATAGAAGTGCTTTGTGGTATAGCTCCTGAGAAGAGAGTAATGGTTAAAGAGCTTTTGGAGAAAAGCTACGAGCTTAAAAGCTTAGATAATGAAGCAATATTAAAGTACTGCGTATTATACGATGCCCTCAAGGAAAAGGAAAATCTCATACGTGATGCGGATCTCTTGATCGCCTCTGTAGCTATAGCAAAAAACTTAGAGCTCATGACGAAAGATAAAGATTTCGAAAGGCAAAAGGACTTAGGGCTCAAATTGAAGCTGGAAAAATAAATTGCAAGCCTAGACAAACTGTTTTTAAATTCATTACAAAAAACTGAGCTAATTAGCTGATGTTCATGGCTAATGAGGAAAAAGAAGCGATAAGGAAGAGAATTTGGTCCCTCCTTGAGAGTAGACGAATCTCGTATTTCCAAAGGATGTAAGAGGAAGAATACCAAGCTTCAAGGGGCAAGAGAGAGTAGCTGAAATGCTGTTCAGCACAAAAGAATGGAAGAATGTTAGAATCATCAAGGTGAATTCAGACTCTTATCTTTCTTTTTTTTAATAAAAAGGTAAATAAATGCTTGAATTACATTTTTAAATGAACCATATTCTGTTAAAAGGGTAAGAGCGAAATGGCGAATCTTCCACTAAGTATAAATGATAAATATTTGTACAACCGGATACTTCTTGCTTTAAGGGAATCTCTTGATGACGAGCTGGGTCCGTCTTCTCAAGACAGGCTTTTCTTGATCTCTGAGCCTCCTGAAAATGTAGATGCTGATCTGTCTTACCCTCTTGTTAGAGAAATAAGGCAGATGAAGAGAGGCATTGAAGATTATACTAAAGAGCTGAGCAGAAAACTTACCGAAGCTTCTGGAGTAAAAATCGACGCTACATACACTTCAGGGTACTTGAATTTAAAGTTTAACAGAGTGGAGTTTGCAAAAAAATTCTTTGAGGAATTTTTTAGAGATCTAGATAACTACGGCGGTGGTCAGGCAGTTAAAAAATTGAACATTGTCGTTGAGCACACGAGCGCAAATCCACTTCACCCACTGCACATAGGACATGCCAGAAATTCCTGCTTGGGCGATACTATAAGCAGGTTGCTAAAATTCTACGGAATGAACATTGAGAGAAGGTTCTACATAGATGATATGGGCAGACAGATGGCTTTGCTTATATATGGGATATTAAAGCTTAATGAAGATGGTGATTGGAAGAGATTTTTGAATGAGGAAAAAATCGATCATAGGATAGGGGAAATATATGCTGCCACAAATATACTTGTTGAAATTAACGAGTTAAAGAAGAAGATTAAAAGTGCTAGCGAGGACGATTACCAAGCTTTAATTGCTCAGCAGGATGAGCTGGTTGCAGAAAGCGCGAGGATAAGGGATAGATCGCCGGAGATTTTTGATGTGCTTGCAGAAAAAATTATGAAAGACGAAGATCCTGAAAAGGAGATTTCTCAACTTTCTCTGAGATATGAGCAGCACGATGAAAATGTAGTAAAAATATTCAGAGAAGTTATAGAGCTTGTGATAGGAGGCTTTAAAGAGACTCTGGGTAAGCTTGGGATAGAGTTTGATAAATGGGATTATGAAAGCGATCTTGTTTGGAGCGGTCTTGTTGATGAAATTTTAAGGAAAGCTAGAGAATCCCAAGTCTTCACTATATATAAAGGAGCAGAGGCTTTAAGCTACGAGACCATTCTGAACGATAGCTTAAAGGAAAAGCTGTTCATACCAAAAGAGATGGATATTCCTCCTCTGATTTTGAAAAGGAGCGATGGAACTACCCTATATACTACGAGGGATATCGCCTACTCTATTAAAAAGTTCAAGGAGTTCAATGCAGATTACGTTATAAACGTAATAGCAAAGGAGCAGACCCTTCCGCAGGCGCAGCTCAGGCTAGCTCTCTACTCTTTGGGATATAGAGAGTACGCAGAAAGGCTTATTCATTACTCATATGAGATGGTAAATCTCCCTGGATACAAAATGAGTGGAAGAAGAGGAAGGTTTGTTAGCCTAGATGAGCTAATTGAGATGTCTGAAAACGCAGCAAAGCAGGAGCTTTTGAAGAGGAAGGGGCAGGTTGCTGAAGATGTCGAACAAGTATACAAAGCTGTAGGCAGGAGCGCTGTTAGGTACTCGCTTGTAAGCATTTCTTCGGAGAAGCCTCTCGTACTTAAGCTGAATGATGTAATAAACTTTGAGAAGAATACCGCTCCATATGTTCAATATACCTATGCAAGAGCTTTCAGCCTATTGGCAAAGGCCGGAAGCTATGAAAGGCCCACGGAATTTGATATCATAGAGAAAGACGATCAGACATATAAGCTGATAAGATCTCTCTCAAAATTCCCATGGGTGATTCACAAATCTACAACTGAACTGAAGCCTGAGCTCATTGTGGCATATTTAGGCGATATCTCTCAGAAATTCAACAGCTGGTATGACAACGTCCCGGTTCTTGGTGAAAAGGATGAAAGGTACAGGGCTCTAAAAATTGCCACAGTAAATGCCGTGAAGAGCATTATTGGATCAGCTCTCAATATAGTTGGAGTTGTGACATTAGAGAAAATGTAAATCAAAATTTTCTTCACTTTTTAAACTATCGGCTTTTTTGCTTCATAGCAGACAAATGAGCCGTTTTCATTAAAAGAAGGCTCTTCTGGAACTGGACTCGAATTAGGAGGGTAGTGAAGCACGCTGCCAAATTTTTCCAGAATGAAGCCTGCATTGGTGATCATTTCCTTAATCTCTTTCTTTGTGAAGAATACGGCTTCCTTATAGAAGAAAGTCTCTCCTTTCTTCTTCTTTTCTTCGTAAAAAGATCCCCATTGTGAATCAAGCGGGACGACACATGTGACCAGTTTTCCCTCTGGCTTTAATATTCTAAAAGCTTCCAGAAGAGTTCTGTTAGGGTCCTCTACGAAGCATAGTGTGACGATTAGGTAGGCTGTATTGAAACTCTCATCTCTAAGCGGGAGATATTCAGCAGTCGCCCTAATTACTTCAATCCCTTTTTCTGCTGAGATTTTAAGAGATGAGACAGAAGGATCTATACCAAATTCGACATTTAATGGTTTAGCGAATCTCCCTGTACCCACTCCAATTTCTAAACAAGGGCTTATGCACGGAAATCTTTTAGCGAGATCAACCTCGCTTTTATATATTTTTTGTTGTTTATCAAACCATGAGTCATATTCTTTCGTTCGCTCATCAAAAATTTTAAAAGTGATCCTTTTTCCTTTGTTATTCAATTTAATCAACCAGGAAAAATTAACACTTTTACATTTAAAAAACAAACTCTATATCCATTCCTGCAATTTCCTACAAAACGTTTTTTATTATGTTATGATAATTTTAAATTGTTAATTTCGAATTTTAGGTGTTTTGCTTGATAAGGGATTTCATTGATAAAAAGCCAGTCGTAATGAATTGGGCTGATTCTCTGCTTGCAGTTTCTAGGGAGATGCTGAAGAGGAATAGGAATCATTCAATAATAGTGGATGACAGCGGAAGGGCATGGGGGGTTGTGAGCATAAGGGATATTGCAAAGGCCATTTTTGTAGAAGGTGAAGAAGGAATAGAAATACTTGAATCTGGAAGGCTTGGGAAAATACTGGAAAGTCCTATAAAATACTACGCATCATCTCCAATCATCTCCCTTAATATTGAGAGCTCCCTGGACGACGTCATCGATCTTTTGGTGAACAAAAATATAGGCTTTGTCCCAGTTATAGAAAATAACGAGATCATGGGTGCAATTGATGAGAGAAATTTACTAAAAGCGATCCCAGAGCATATAGACTTGAGCCCGTGCGAAGTTCCAGCTCCAGAGCCGCAGTCTGTCGATTTCGATGAAGAGATACTGGCTGCTGTAGGGCTTATGCTGAGCACTGGAGTGAAGCAGCTTCTAGTGATGAAGGGGGAAGAAATATACGGCATGACATCATTATTGAAAATACTTTACTACGTGCTTTCTGAGCATTCAGTCGATCTCCTCCTTAAAGGTAGCAGAAAGCCAGTTGAGGAGATGGTTGCGTATGTTTCAGAAAATCCATGGCAGATTGATTGTACCTATTCTCTGAAGGAAGTTGCGTCTTTAATCTACTTTGAAAGGCTTGGAGCTGTATTGGTAAGAATTAATGGAAGCGTAAAAATCATAAGCGATAGGGATTTATTGAAAGTTCTGCTTTTTAACTACTGAACCTAAAAGTTTTAAACTGTTTGTTAAAAATTTTAGATTAGCATAAAATCAATACATATTAAAAAGGGAAATTTAGAAATTTTTGATATATGTAGGTGTCACAGAATGGAGATTTTGTTCATTGGAACAGGAGCTGGAGGTAGTCCAGGCTCAAATAGATGGAGGGCTTCGTCTGTAGTTTTCAGTGAAGAGACAGCTCTCTTAATCGACTGCGGAGTGGGATGCCATTACAGGCTCGGTGAAAGAGGCTTGCTAAAGGAAATTGATGCAATATTCATAACTCACTACCATATGGATCATTTTTTGGGATTACCGGAGCTTTTATTCCAAGCCCATATTGAAAAAAGGAGCAAGCCACTTAAAATAATTGGTCCCAATGGAATAGAGAGCATGATAAGAACAGCTGCACCCCACCTCTTTTCAAACATAAGCTTCTCCTTTTCAGTTGAAACAGTTAAAGTACATGAAACCTATAAATTAAATGACCTCACTTTGATTCCAGCACCCGCATGTCATACTATTGAAAGCTACGGGTTGAAGATCCTCGATAAGAGGGGGAACTCATTAGGATTTTCTTCAGATACATCCGAACCATGTGAATCTTTGATTTCCGTATTAAAGGGGGTAAAATACCTTGTTCATGAGGCGACTTGTGATGAGAGAAACAAAGATTTATGTCATAAATATGGACATTCCACTGTTTTAGAAGCAATTGAAGCGGCAAAAGCAATTGGAGCTGAAAAGCTGATTTTAAATCATATAGATGAAAACTTCAATAACTTGAATAGCAGTTATCAAATTTTACCAAAATCGTTAAACGGCAAAGTAATATTTGCAAATGACCTTGATAGGATCATACTCTCTTAATTCTTCGATCGTTAGGGATAAATCCTAACTTCTTACACTACAAAAACTTCTCTACTTCTCAGAGTATAGTATCCTCATTTTTTAGAAAAAGTATTACCCTTGATTTTTATGAAGGTAGCTTCATGCTAAAATAACTGGGCTTTTATCATTTTAAATTTTATTTGGATTTGCAAATTGAAGATAAGAAAATTTAAAACAGATTATAACAAATTTTAACTTAAAAATAGGTGATCTTATTTATGGGTAAAAAGAGAGCTATATCCACAATTGCAATCATAGGAATTGTAATTGTCATTGCAGTTATAGGGATTGTAGCCTATTACGCGATGGAAAACAGGGGAGGAACCTCCCCAACAACAACCACCACAACTACTTCTGGCTTGAATGGATCTCTTACAGTGCTTGTGCCAAACGGAGATCCTACTCTTCTACCATACGTGCAGATGGTCGCGAATGACTTTATGTCGAAAAACCCTGGAGTTACTATCCAGGTTCAACCTGTTCCATTCGGACAGTTGGTCTCTACAGCTTTAACATCTCTCAGAAACCAGAATCCTTCTCCTGATTTAATTATATATTATCCTTCACAAGCGTCAACATTAGGACCATACCTCCTTGATGTGAGGCCCTACTTTACGAAAGGGGTATTTAATTTAAGCGATATACCGCCATCCACACTCCTTCCGGCATACCTTCTAGATTCACAAGGAGGAGTTGTTAAGATATCAGGAGTGCCGTTCCAGCAGGTATTCGGTTATGTGCTCATTTATCAAAAGAGCATATTCGAAAATCAGACACTAGCAAATGAGTTCAAATCCAAATATGGCTTTGACTTTGATCCTACGAAGTGGGATACTTGGGACAAGCTTATAGATGGTGCCCAATTCATTCAATCTCAAAACATAACCAAATACGCCCTTCTATTCCCTGATGGATTGACTCAGTCGATATTCAATGGGTACGTTTCAATATTCTACACATATGCGATAAACGATCCGTGCACTCAAGTTCCGCAATCAAGTCAGCAGGGAATCCCTGTTCAGGGATACTGGGCGTTTTTCAAGCTCGTCAACAAAACGATCGTGCCTACAATAAATTGCACCGCTGGTGTTCAGGCACTTGAAACATATAAGCAATTGATCCAGTTCCAGCCTCCAATTGACCAGCAGGCAATGGAATACGATCAGCTCAGAGACCTGTTCTTAACTGGAGATTATGCGATGGTTGCGGCTTGGACGAGCTTCATACCAATTTACAACAACGCATCTCTCTCTAAGGTAGCAGGGAACATCGGGATTGCGCCACTTCCAAGCGTTGCAACAGGTCAGGCACCAACATTTATAGGAATCAATCCGAACTCAAAGAACCCAGACCTAGCTGCGGACTTCATTGCATTTATGACGACGGCTCAAGAATATAAGAAGGGAGCTGAATTATATGGTTTCATGCCGGCTACGTTTTCCGGTATGGAGGTTGCAGCAACCGTTAACAATACTGCATGGGTTGCAAACTTCATACCTTTGCTGAAGAACATGACCATACCGAACCTTCAGAGAATGGCCCTCGTAAACTACATTAGCAACTTCTTTACAGATTTGAGACCAATATTCATTAATACTGTCGCCGACTACTTTAGAGGAAAAATAAGCGCGCAGGACGCAGTGAATTACATAGAGCAACAGTGGATAAACCTTATGAAAGTTTCCTCATAAACTTTTTTTGGTGTAGTTCATGAGGAAAATAGACAAATATATTTTTTTAATTTCACTTCCAGCCATAGCTTATATTCTCATATTTACAATTTATCCTATAGTAAGTAACTTCATCTTAAGCTTATATACTCAGGATCCTCTCGGAAGATTGATATATACAGGTCTTGAAAACTATTTCTGGTTTAAAAAGGATCCATATCTTTCCAGGATCATAGTGAATACGCTTTTATACATGTTTGCAACCCCGATTATTGACATAATCTTCGCGATTCCCTTAGCTGTTGCACTGAAAAGGGTAGGGAGCAAGTGGCTGTTCCTCATAATGCTTCCTGCATTTATTCCTCCTGTCACAGCTGCAAGCATGTGGTACCTCATGATAAATCCGTTCTTTGGAGTAGCATATTACCTCACAAAAACCAACTTAGCTTCATCAATTTGGACCGTTGTGCTTATAGATGTGTGGAGAAGCCTTCCGATGGCTACGCTTATAATTTATTCCGGATTGGTTTCAATACCAAAAGAAATACAGCATGCTGCCAGCTCTGATGGTCTTGCAGGTGCAAAGAGATTCTTTATGATAGATCTCCCTCTCATCTCGCCTCAAATACTTACGGCTTTTGTCCTTATGATGATAACTGGACTCTTTACATTTGACCCAATTTATATAGGCACATCTCAAGCTGGGCCGAGGATTCTGGACAATTTAGCATATTACGCCTTTGACCAGTTTTACTCCGGTGTTCCTGGATATGCAGCTGCCATAATTGTTCTCATGTCGCTACTATCAACAGCTCTCGCTATTATCTACATAAAAACTTTAGGATCTCAGAAGTTCATGAGGCTGTCCGTTCCGGACTTTATACCAAACTCTGAAGCTCCCCTCTGGTTGCATAAGCTTATTGTTGCTATTTACCTAGCCTTCTTCCTCATACCGATGTACTGGATTATAAATATAGCACTGAAGACACCTATTGAGCTTATAAGCATCCCTCCCTTACTATATCCGAGGTCAGTAACGTTTGCCAACTTCGATCTCATGTTTACTCAAGGTTTGCCCTATATAATAACTACACTTGCAGTGGCTTCTATAAATACTCTTATAACCCTCTTTCTCGTTTCCCCATTGGCGTATTCGATGGCATCTCATAAATTTGGCGGTAGCAAGTTGCTTATCTACATCCTCTACCTCAACGCTACTCCTACGCTTATATACATAATCCCAATTTTCGCATTTTTAAAAATACTAGGTATAATTAATACGTGGTGGGCCTTAATACTGACATATCCAATAATGACGATCCCAATAACGACGTGGATAATGTATAATTATTATTTAAAATTTCCAAAGCAGATCGAAGAAGCTGCTCAGATGGATGGTATGAACAGGCTTAAGGTATTCTACAAAATGGTTCTGCCATTGAGCAGAAGCGGTCTCAGCGTTGCGACCATCTATGCATTTTTGTATAGCTGGGGAGCGCTCATCTTTCCTCTAGCTTTTACCTATTCGCCATATGATCTCAGTAAGCCTTTAAGCTTTTCAGGGGCTCAGACCTTTTCAATATTCATAGGACTCCTCATGAGTCCTGTTTCTATGAGCTATGGGGGTGTAGCTGCGGCCGGAGTCATAAGTTCAATCCCGTCTCTGGTGCTCCTCTACTTCGGTAGGAATAACCTTGAAAAAATTTGGGGCTCAAGTGGTGGAAAAATATGACACTAAGGCTTGAAAATTTGAGAAAGAGATATGGTCAGTTTGAGCTTAGGATAGAGGAATATACTTTCAAAGAAAAAAGCTACAATGTAGTTTTAGGCTCTTCTGGATCTGGAAAGACTACCACCCTCAGGCTCATTGCAGGATTGGAACTCCCAGATGAGGGGAAGATAATACTAGATGGTGTCGACATAACAAATGTTCCAGCATGGAAGAGAGATATAGGGCTCGTATTTCAGAACTATGCTCTTTACCCTCATTTAACTGCGTATGAAAATATTTCCGTTCCGCTTAAAATAAAAAAGCTAGACAGAAAGACAATAGATGAGAAAGTTAAGAATGTCGCTGAGATACTCGGGATCTCCAGCGAGCTTCATAAGTATCCTCATCAGCTTTCTGGTGGACAGCAACAGAGGGTCGCAATTGCAAGAGCCCTAGTTAAGGAGCCAAAAATACTTCTCCTCGACGAGCCTTTGAGTAATTTAGATGCGAGGCTAAGACTTGAGGTCAGGGTATTTCTAAAGGAATTGCAAAGGAAGCTGAACATGACTGTAATACATGTAACACATGATCAGGAAGAGGCTATGGCAATAGCTGATAATATAGTAATACTGAATTCCGGCAAAATCGTTCAAGACGGCAGTCCCGCTGAAATCTACAGGAAACCTAAGAACACATTTATTTTTACCTTTATTGGACTGAGCAACTTGCTTCCTGCGTCGTTTTTTGGTATAGATGATGCTGACCTTGTTGGGTTTAGGCCAGAAGATGCTGAAATTGTAAACACCGATGGAGACATCAGCGGATTAGTTGAAGAAATTCAGTACTTAGGTGCTTACAAGCTATTGGAGATTTCAATTGATGAAAAACACAGCGTGATTGTGAGAGTTCCGCCTAGTGAAGAAATTTCTGAAGGACAAAAAGTTGGGATATCGATCCCAAGAGATTTAATACTTAAGTTTAAAAATGAGGAGAGAGTCCCTCAATGAGAAATGTCAAATTAATTTCGATAACTCACACAGATCTAGACGGAGTAGGCTCTTCATCCCTATACATAAGAAATACAAAGCCTGAAAGCTATAAAGTTATATTCGTTGAGCCTTACCAGCTTTTAAAGGCGGTTAAGAGCATAGCAAAATCTGATGAAAGTTTCGATGAACTGGTTATTACCGATATAGGTCCAAATGCCTCAACTATTAAAGAAGTAGAAAGAGCGTTGGAAAAAATATCGAGGGAAAAAGGAGCTAGAATAAGATGGTTTGACCATCACATATGGAATAATGAGTGGAAGGATGATCTCATCAAGCAAGGTGTAGATCTGAGAGTTGACGAAAATCACTGCGCTACTGAGATTGTTTATAGAAATTTGAACACCGATGATATTTTTTCTTATATGCTTTCCAAATCTGTGTGCTCAGCAGATTTATGGATATTTAACGACTGGGCTGCACCTTTTTTGGTTAGATTTGTAGGCAATGGCAGAGGAAAAAAATGGCTCGAATACGTTCATAGCATATTTGTAAAGTCCCCGAGCTTCGAAACGCTAATTGAAGCATCAAAAAATAAAGCCGTAGAAGTGTTTGACAGGGAAATTGAGCTCATGGGATTTTATAGAGAAAAAGCGGAAGATATCAATATAGAAGGGATCAAACTGACATTTGTATTTAAAAGTCATAACGATCTGAGCACAAGCATGCTTGCTCAGTATCTTATGTCTGTAAGAAATTCAGATATTGTAGTTGTGGTGGATAAGAGAGGGAAATATGAATTTAGGTCGAAAAAGTGCAACGTTAGAGAAATAGCTTTCAAGCTGGGAGGTGGCGGGCATCCGGAAGCTTCAGGAGCTCCTCTTCCCAGTTTTCTTACACTACTTATGAAAATGAAGCTCTATGGGCTTGCTATTGATTTGGCAAAAAAGAAGCTCTTAAATACTGTAAAAGAAGTTTCATGCATCCCCTTTAACGTTATTAAGAAAGAGATTTAAATTTTTTATCCTGTTCATTACGTAATATCGTTCTTTTAGAAATAATAAAGATCAGATAGATAAAACCCTGGAGCTATTTTTCAATTAAAGAAGCATGGGAAACCTAATATACGCAGAAAAATAGCAGAAGCTAACGGGCCCGCGGGGATTTGAACCCCGGACCACCAGCTTAGGAGGCTGGCGCCCTATCCTGGCTAGGCTACGGGCCCTTCAAATATTTTGTTTATACAAATTACTTTAAAAAACCTTTTCATGTACTTAAAACTTCTTCAATTATATTGGTTTAAAATTCAAGCGCAATCTCTCTTTCTATTTTGCTTCTTATGCTCTTTATAACTTTATAAACGGATATCGGCTCTTCACAGATAATCCTTATCTTAAATCCTATCTTCTGTTGCTCATCGAGCCATTGAATGCTCGAAAAGTGCGGCTGTGCAAACAAGACGCATCCTTCTTCTGTCAAGCCTGTTATCGTTCCGCCCACGTGTGTCTTCTCTCTGAGAATGCTGGAAATAGCGTCCGAGAGAGAGGTTAAATAACCAGCTTCAGGCACTCTTACAAATAAAGAAATATCTATTGTTCCCATATTACATTCCTTATCTTTTTTACTATTAAAATATTATTCATCTTTTCAATAATATTTTTTAACATGCCATTAGAGAGATCTTACAACTGAAAGCCTCGCCCTTTAGGCGGGGAGGAGGTCAGAGAGGAGTAAGGACTTGGACAAATTAGAATTAGTCAAAATTCTTCTTCAGCTGATTCCTCCTGGAAAAGTTACAAGCTACAGTGAGCTCTCAAAGATAACTGGCTGGTCACCGAGATCAGTTGGAAAAATATTATCAAAGAACGATGAGCCCATCTTGGTTCCCTGCCATAGAGTTGTAATGAAAAACGGCAATCTGGGAGGTTATTCTGCTTTTAGCGGTAAAGAATTTAAAAGAAGGCTTTTGGAACTAGAAGGAGTTGAATTTTGCAGTAATGGAAAGATAAAAAGAAGTAATTTTTATAAACTTTCAGAGATCCTTTGAGCTCAGCTTTTCAATGATTTTTTTCGCTAAGAGTTCAAGAGATCTGTCAACTTCGCTCCCGCTTGCAAGCTCATAAATAGGAACGCCCTTATCCTGGGACTCTCTGATCCTTTCATCTAAAGGAATTTTTCCTAAAGCCTCAATCCCGTGATCCCTTGCAATCTCCTCGATGTAGCTTTTTCCAAAAACTTCGATTTTGCTGCCATCATCGCAAGTGTAATGACTCATGTTTTCAACGATCCCTAGTATGGGAATCTCCATTTTCTTGAGAAAGACCACTGCCTTTCTAACAACTCCTTCAGATAGCTTTCCGGGAGATGAGACGATGATTGCATATTTTGGTGAAGGTACATATTGAGAAATTGTAATAGCCTCATCACCAGTACCTGGAGGCATGTCGAATATTAGGAAGTCGAGATCCTCCCATCGAGTCAAAGCGAGGGTTTGAAGTATGAACTTCGTTCTTAAAGCGCCCTGCCAAATTAGAGGAGAGTCCTTTTCTTTTAGCATTAACTCAAGACTCATTACCTGTATACCTTTAATGTTTGCAGGAATAAGCTCTCCAGAGCTTTCTTCCATATATATTTCGGCATCGGAATTCCCGAGAACGAATGGTATTACGGATCCCGTCTCATCAGCATCATATACCCCAACCTTATAGCCCATTTTTGAAAGATACATAGCTATAGATGCAGCTATAAAGGTCTTTCCGACACCACCTTTGCCGCTGAAGATCATTATCCTGTTTTTTATTTTTTCAAACTTTTTCTGCATCATGCTTATGTACTGATCTATCTCTTCGGCTGCCTTTTTCGGATTAGTAGTAGTGCTCCCTGCCTTCATTTCCCTAATTCTCAGATCATTTTTTCCGCTTCTGCTTTCTGACATGCTATACACCCTTTCTACTGTATATAGTTAACAGTTGAGGTTTTATAAAGAATACATATGTAATGCTTTCAAATGCAGATCTCATGCAATTGGAGTAAAGGTTATTGCTGAAAGTACTAAAAGCAGCGTAAAAGTCTGTATGAAGAAATTCAGAGCTTTTCCTTTATTTCCAGGGATTTTCAACGAAATGATTTCGCTTATTATCCTCCCTCCATCAGTGATAAAAATAGGCGCCGCATTTATTATCGCGAGGCTGAAGTTTATAACATACATAAATGTGAAAAATTCCAGCATGGGAAAATAAACACTATCCGGAAGTGATTGTATGCCTTTTGCCTGCTCGATTGTGATTCCAATCTTACTTACATTCGAGGGCTTGTAGACAAGCAACCAGCTGAGGTTTTCAGAGCTTGGAGATCTATATGTAATATTGAACCAAACCCCACTGTTGGTGTAGTTCTCGATTATCGGCCCTATATCATATGGAGAGCCTATTTTTGTACCGTTTATTTCCAGTATCGTGTAACCCGGCTTTATTCCATAAATTTGTGCTGGAGATCCACTTTCCACAGAAACCACTGTCGCTCCGACAGCATTTACTGTCATGAGTAAAATTAGAATTAGAAAGATGAACGCTATTATCAGGTTAGATGAAGGTCCAGCAGAGAGTATTTTAATCTTATCTTTAAAAGATGCTTTTTTGAACGCCTCT
The DNA here is from genome assembly GCF_049967375.1 of Fervidicoccus sp. Lineage (NCBI taxonomy): Archaea > Thermoproteati > Thermoproteota > Thermoprotei > Fervidicoccales > Fervidicoccaceae > Fervidicoccus > Fervidicoccus sp. The sequence goes on from NZ_JBMFSV010000021.1 coordinate 20,389, forward strand.
TCGTCCGGCTCCACAAATGCGGCCGGTATAAATACTGCAAGTATGAATCCTACGTTTTTAACGGGGATATGTGCTACCCTTGATGCAAACGCATGAGAAAGCTCATGGATTAGGGCAGCTATTCCTATAGAAATAAGTATGTAGATAATAGCAGTTCCTTTTATTGTTATCCCAGGTATAATTGGAACGAGACCACCTGAGCTGTATCCTGAAAACCTTAAAGCTACAGCTTCGATCATGTAGTAATAGAACATGAAGAGCGATATGAACGTGAGAATTACTGAAGCGTATATTAATCCTCTCAGAAACTTGTTTTTTTCATATTTATCCAAAAAGGAGAGAGCAGAAGGCTTTTTAAAAATTATAAAAAAGGGGGAAACTTCCAATCCTTTAAATTTTTTCCTTAAAGCATACCCAATGGCGAGTGCTATGACCCAATAAGTAACGATCGCGACAACCGTTAAAACTACATCATTCAACGATCATCACACATAAAAAAATCAAAAAAGGCATATATAACTTTAGCTTAATTCTTTTACCTTTTCGACGAAGTCAACTTCGTAAGGAAGTCCCACAAATGCAACTTCTCCATTTATTGCTATTACAGGCACGCTCATTACATTGTATTTGTCAGCGATGTCAGTGTTCTCATAAGCTTCTACTGTATCTGCAATTACGGATTTGTTTCCTAATTTA
>NZ_JBMFSV010000022.1:0-19606 GCF_049967375.1 Fervidicoccus sp.
CCAGGTCGGTGCTAGCATAAGCGGTCACTATAATACTATAGTTGGCCTTAGGAGGAATAGGCTTCAGGTCGCAAAGACGTTTGAAATGACGACATACATAATGCAGGGAGCAATAGTTGTTATCAACATATTCGTTTCGAGCCTTCTGCAGGGCTTTTCGCAAATGCTTTCATCCATGCAGTCTTCAATTCCAGGAAATGTTTTTGGAATAATGTTCGGTAGCAACATATCCATTCAACTAGTTATGATATTTGCCACGGTTTTTTCTTTCGCGACTGCACTTTTGAATGCACTTTCAATAAACAAAGTGACTCCAGGAGTCTCAAAAAGCTTTTGGTATTACTTTTCTATATTGCTGGTTGCTACTGGTGCTGGAATTATTGCAGGAGAATTCATGATAAGCTATATACTGAATTCTGCTCTGCAGGGAATGACAAATTTAATTTAAAAAATTAAAATTTCGGTCTTTTCTGTGCAACTTTATCCCTTGCATTCGAAATTATTGAGTCTATCTTTTCTAAGAAGTCCGGAGGTAATTTTTTGAATATGGGTTGCGGCTGCCTTATGCTCTTCCCGGATTCAAGCTTTTCCTGAATTATTCTCCTCAGACCTCCTTCCTTAGGACCATTGATATTTAAAATTGAGTAAAAAGCCTCCGATGATGATGGAGTTATAGGCCAGAGCAAAGTCATTAGAACATTCACATAATTTAACATGTTGTAAATAATAGTGCCTGCTCTCTCTCTGCTCTCTTTAATTTCGTCCCACGGTGCTTGAGAATTGAGATACTGGTTTCCCCTTCTGGCCATTTCCAATATCTTATCGCTTGCAAGTTTAAGCTTAGCGTTGCTATAAGCAGCGATCGCCTCATTGTAAAATCTTTCCATATCATTTAAAAGTTTAATATCCTCTTCGCTCAGCTTTGATTGATTTGGTACAGAGCCATTGAAGTTCTTGTATGTAAATGTCAGAACCCTGTGTACAAGGTTGCCTATATCGTCGTTCAGTTCTGAGTTAATTATTCTGTAGAACTCACTCCAGCTGAAGTTTGTATCCTTAGCTTCTGGCCTCATTCGTATAAGTGCAAATCTCCAGTAATCTGCTGGGAGAATCTCGAGCGCTTCATCTGCCCAGACTCCAATCCCTCTGCTTTTGCTGAACTTCTCTTCTTGAAATAGAAGATATTCTGTAGCGCTTATCTTCCAAGGCAGAGGATAACCTTCTCTAGAGGCGATCAGCATTGAAGGGAATATTATCGCATGAAATGGGATGTTGTCTTTTCCAATAAAGTATATGGTTTTTGTGTTTTTGTCCTTCCACCACTTTTCAAATTCATCGCTCCTTCCTATTTTTTCGAAGTGCTCCTTAACAGCACTTATATATCCTAACAGTGCGTCGAACCATACATAGATAGTCTTTCCCTCAGCACCGGGAAAAGGTGCAGGGACTCCCCAGGAAACATCTCTTGTTATACTTCTTTCTTTCAATCCTTCTGCCACCCAATTAATGCTGTAGTTCTTAACATTGTCGTCAAGCTCATCGTTGTTCTTTAGCCATTCCAAAAGCTCATTTTGAAGCATGTCCATTTTGAAAAACCAGTGCTCAGTCTCCTTGTATATTGGCTTTGAGCCGCAGAAGACACAATGCGGATTTATAAGCTCGGTAGGAGTCAGCAATCTACCACAGTTATCGCACTGATCTCCTCTCGCTTTTTCATAGCCGCAATATGGACAGGTGCCTTCTATGAACCTGTCTGCAAGAAAGATCTTGTCAACTGGGCAATAAGGAAGCAACTCCTTCTTTTTAACTATATAACCGTTTTCATATAATTTCATGACGAAATCTCTAACAAAATTTATGTGTACAGGATTGTGAGTTCTCGAATAATTTGTGAATGTGATTTCCCAATCGTTAATCAGTTTAGTTACATAGCTATGCATCGCATCAGTCATTAACTTCGGTTCTATCCCTTTCTTTTTAGCTTCTACTTCTATGGGGGAGCCGTGCTCATCACTTCCGCTTACATATACAGCATCCTCTCCCAATAGCTTTAAAAATTTAAAGTAGACGTCTCCTGAAAGCAAGCTACCTATCATTGTTCCAAGATGAGGAACGTTATTAACGTATGGCCATGCAGCGCAGACAACGTATTTTCCCATTTCAACCCGCCATTTAGTTTCTAGTTTTTAAAATGTTATTTCATTGTTATTTTAAAAACTTATTTATTAAAATATGAAGTAGTTAGCTACGAAAAGCTTATTTTATAATAAAAATTAGCTAAAAATCTCAAGTGTCAGTATATATTCTACTTTATATCTTGTATCATATGTATAATAGTGTTATTAAAAATATATGAGGTGCAGAAGCTCATTGAAACTCGTGAAATTCACACCAAAAATAGAAAGGTATTTTGATTATGAAAAACTTGATTGGATTATATCACACGGAATAGGCGTCGATCATACCGCAGATATGACGGCTTTTTCGCAAACTTTAGCTCAAGTAGGAGCACTCAAGGGAATTGAGACATATTACTACATGAGGTATGACGACAGCCCTGAAAGGAACTACATTCCCATGATCTTTTATACGGTGTTTGGCAATCCAAATGTTCCTGTGCTTCTTCACGAAGAGGTTGAGCCTGTTGGCGAACTTTTCAATGTTATTGCAGTTTTTAGCTCAAGTCTCCTGCTTCAAAAGACATCTCAAAGGGCTCTTTTATTCGATGGCGCAAAGAAGAATGCTATACTTGTTGTAAACACATCGATATCTCCTGATGACGTAGTCAAGCTAGTTAAAAAATACAATCTAGCACAAGACTGGTTCGGAAGGGTTGTAACTATAAGCGCGGCTAGGATAGATTCTGCTATTGCCTATCCTATGCTAGGAGCAGTAGCAAGTGCTTGGGACAGAGTTGACCTAGATTCTCTGCTTGCTGCGGCTGATATATTTGGTAAAGAGAAAAAGAAAGAATCTATAAGAAAGGGTTACGAAAATTCGTCAGTCAAAGAGGTCCATATACTTGCTGAGGAGACAGAGATGTTTAAGAAAATAAAGAACGAAATCGAACTTCCTGAATATACTGGAGAGTTCTGGACTCCAGAAGTCTACTATACATATCAGAAGGCAGCAGCCGAAGCTCAAACATACTCTTCAAGAATAGCTTCAATGCCTAGGTGGGAAGTCTTAGCACCTGGTTTGATCGAGTTTGGTCCAAAGCCTGGAAATAAAAACATCGGCTTTACGACTCAATGGAGGTGGCAGAGACCCATTATTGATTATAAGAGATGCACAGATTGCAAACTATGCCACTACTATTGCCCTGATGGCGCAATCAGTTTCAATCCAATAAAGATCGACTATGATTATTGCAAGGGCTGTGGCATTTGTGCTAATGTATGCCCCGCAAAGGCTATAAGTATGGTATCGGAACTTGAGCATCTTGAAGGCTTAAAGGATAGAGAGGTGCTTAGGAGATTTGACCAAAGAGAGTACGGATTCTGAGGTGATCTAAATGTCATCCGAAATAAAAAACATTCCCCCAGTTGCAATTGAAAAGCCTAAATTCAAAGTATGGAATGGAGCTAGAGCGATAGCAGAGGCTGTTAAGGTTGCTGATGTTGATGTAATTTCCGCTTATCCGATCAGACCTTATACAGGAATAATGAATGCGTTAGCTTCAATGATAGCTAATGGAGAGTTCATTGCTGATGTTGTGATTGCTGATTCTGAGCACAGTCAATTTGAAATAGTTAAGCATGCTTCAGCCGTAGGAGCGAGGACGTTTGTAGGTAGTAGCGGTGTTGGACTGGCTTATGCGGCAGAAGCTATTATAGTAACAGCATTGAGTCAGTTGCCTGTAGTCGGTGCTATAGGGACTAGAGCTTTAGATGATCCAGGGAACTTTGGAATGGAGTGGAGCGATGTATTAATGTTTAGGGACTATGGGTGGCTTATATCATGGGCTAAAACAGTCCAAGAGGCCCACGATATGACTTTGGTCGCATATAGAGTTGCGGAAGACAAAAGGGTGCTCCTTCCTCATTTTGTAGTGTTGGATGGTGCGGCATTAACTCATGTTGCTACTCCAATTGTGCCTGTGACGAAAGAACAGGCTACTGACTTTTTGCCCCCATATAAACCTCCATACAGAATTGATCCAATTGATGGACCGGTAACTAAAGCTCAGCACATAGCACCATCACTTATAGGACCAGAACAAAGAAAGTTAGTAGACGTCGCTACAAAGAGGGCAAAAGAGGTAATAGTTGAAGCTTGGAAAGACTTTGCTACTTATACAGGAAGAGAGTACCCTCCATTTATAGAGGCTATTGGAATGGAGGATGCTGACTTCGCCCTCATTGGTATGGGAGCGTATATGAAGGATATAGAAATAGTTGCAAAAAGAATGAGAGAAAAAGGAGTTAAAATCGGTACTATTAGGCTGAGGTATGTGAGACCATTCCCTGCTGAGGATTTACTAAGAGTCATTGACGGAGTCAAGGCTGCTGGGGTAATAGAGTTCGGCTATTCATTTGGCTCTCCATTTGGAACAGGTTCACTATATCACGAAATAGCGACATCGCTCTATGAAGCGAATACAAGGCCAGAACTTTTGGGCTTCCTTTTCCTAGGAGGAAGAGAACCAAAGGTAGAGCACTTTATGAAAGCTGCTGAAATGATAATCGAGTCGGTTCACAAGAAACCTCAGAAGAAAGCTTATTGGCTCACGCTCAGAGGTGAAGATATATGATCATGCAATCAGAATTTAAGAGTTTGAGAGAAATTCCTCCTATTGACTACTATACAGCAGGGAGGAGGACATGTGCAGGCTGCGGGCCTGCAATAGGATATAGGCTTATATCTAAAGCTGCAGGTCCGAATACGATATTCATAGGACCAACGGGATGTATGTACGTAGCAAATGCTCATCAATTTCTAACATCGCCATATTCAGTTCCGTGGCACCATACTCAGCTTGGAGGGGGAGGAGCAGCTGCTATAGGCATTGCTTCTGCGCTAAGGATACTGATGTTAAAAGGCAAAAGGAAGCCCGAAGATATCAATGTGATAGTAATGGGCGGAGACGGAGCAATGGCAGATATAGGGCTTTCAGGATTGTCCATGGGATTATCTTATGATTATCAAAGATTGCTCTATATTGTATATGATAATGAGGGATATATGAACACAGGTGTACAAGCTTCAAGCACAACACCTTGGGGAGCTACAACCACATTTACTCCATCAGGTAAGGTAAAGCCTCTAGGAAACACCAGATATAAAAAGAACGTGGCTTTAATTGCAGCATCTCATCCAAATGTAAAATACGTAGCAACAGCGACTCTATGGCCACCTCTTGACTTAATGAATAAGGTAGTTAGAGCTCTAAATTCAGGAGGACCATCTGTAATACACGCTCTGTTTCCGTGCCCTAAAGGATGGTTCACATCTCCAGCTGATACGGTCATGCTTTCAAAACTTGCAGTTGAAACCGGCATGTGGGTGCTTTGGGAGCTGATAGAAGGACAATTTAAGCTGAATTACAGGCCTAATCCAAGAAAGCACGTCAGGGAGTATTTGTCATTACAGGGAAGATTCAGACACTTGAAGGATGAAGATATTGATAAAATGGATAAGATGATCGAAGAGGAATGGTTTTACTGGAACGAATCAGCTAAACAGGAAAAACTAATCCTTCCATATTAATTTTTTATAAATCTAAATACAAATATTCTGATGTTCCGATTTCAAAAAATCTTGATGATTAGTAAAAAAAGTTAAATTTTGCTTTTTTTAATTTCCTCCTTAATTGTTTCTGCAAGCCTGCTTATTCCTTCTCTAATCTTTTCTTCTGAAACATATGTGAAGTTTAGCCTCATAGCATTCTTAACTTCTCTATGTGCATAGAACGCCTCTCCTGGCACATATGCAACTCCTTTTGCAACAGCCTTTTCAAACATAAGCTTTGTATCTATTCCTTCTGGCGCTGTTACCCAGATAAACATTCCCCCTTCAGGTTTTGTCCATTTAACTCCCTCTGGCATGAAGTCTTCAAGAGCCTTCAGCATAGCATCCCTCCTAGGTTTGTAAAATTCGACTATCTTTGGTATTTGCTTATCTAGATACCCTCCCTCAATGTATTTCCATGCTATAACCTGGTTAAATGTGCTAGTACATAGGTCGACGCTCTGCTTCGCTATCTCAAGCTTATTTATAAAGCGAGGATCTCCAGCTATCCACCCAATTCTGAAGCCTGGAGCTAAAACTTTTGAAAGGGTTCCTAAATAAAGAACTCTTCCATTATCATCCCATGATTTGATAGGCCTAATAGGGCTACCAGAGTAGCGAAGCTCTCCATAGGGGTTGTCTTCTATGATTATAAAGTCATACTGTGAAGCAAGCTCAAGAATTTCCTTCCTTCTCTTTTCACTCATAGTTACTCCTGCAGGATTCTGGAATATTGAGATTGTGTAAACAAACTTTACGCTTTTTCCCTGAGACTTAAGTTCCTTCAGCTTTTCTTCAAGAAGGTCGATGCGAATCCCCTCATCGTCTAGAGGAATTTGAACAAATTCTGGCTTGTAGTATTCGAAAGCCTGAAGAGCTGAAAGATAGGTTGGAGCTTCTGCTATCACGACATCTCCAGGATTGATAAATACTCTTCCGATTAAATCTAATGCTTGCTGTGATCCGGTTGTTATTATTAAATTATCTTTAGAAATTTGAACGCCATACTTCTTTTTCATCCACTCAACTATAGCATTTCTTAAAGGAGTGAAGCCATTAGTGGTCCCGTATTGAAGTGCCTGTGCGGCATGGTTTTTTATTACTTCTTGTGTGATTTCTCCGATTATATCTACAGGAAAGGTTTCAGGAGCTGGCATACCTCCAGCTAGCGAGATTACATTTGAATTTTCTACAAGTTTCAAAAGTTCTCTAGTTTCAGAAGCCTTCATTTCTAGTGCTTTTTTAGAGAAGAATTTTTCATGTTTTAAAGATAAAGCTTCTGTTTTTTCTATAGACCTTTCTTTCATACTATTACCCATATATTTATTACGATTGGAACTTTTTTAAAAGTTTTCTTTTTGATCTTTTCTTTTTGATTGCTTTTTGATTTGTTTATAAATATTTTTTAAGGTTTTATAATTGAGAGTATCGCTTTTAAGATAAAACTCAACATTAAATTTTAGTAATATTGTTTCATGTTATTAAATTCTCTACTTTAAAGTTTAGGAAATCGTAATGTTGGAAAAGAGCCGAGCTTTATAGCAGAAGATAACTGTAACATAGATCCTATCGTTTTTTTATTTTAAAAATAAAGTAAAACTTAATTATGTAGAAAAAAGAAAAATAAAAAATCAACACTTCCTATGGAAAGCATATCGTAATTAGACCATAATTATAATTATTGGTAGGGAAAGAAGATGGTACAAGAAACTTGGGTAAAAAATCTAGTAGAAAAAATTTCAAAATTAAGAGATTTGGGTTTGGACCCGTATAGGGTCGCTTATAGGTATGATGTTACGGCATTTTCTGAAGATATAAAGAATAAGTACAGCCATCTTCAGCCTGGTGAGGAGACCAATGATACGGTCTCAGTTGCTGGAAGAATATGGCATATTAGAAGACACGGAGGCATACTATTTATAGATCTCTATGATCAGATGGGGAGGATACAGATAGTATTGAGGAGGGATACAGTCAAGCCTCCTAAAGATGCCCTTTTAGATTTGATCGATAAAGGAGATTTCCTTGGAATTAAAGGTAGGATAATAAGAACAAAAGCGGGAGAGATATCAATCCTTGCAGAAGACTTTGACCTTCTCTCTATCGCATGGAGACCGATACCTTTCCACGAGTTTGGAGTAAAAGATCCTGAACAGAGGTATAGAGAGAGGTACTTGGATATACTCCTTAATTCGAAGGTAAGAAAAGCTTTAGTAGATCTGTACAAAATTGAGATGACTATGAGACTTATACTTGATAAGAAAAACTTTGTTGAAGTCCATACCCCAAAAATACAGCCTATATATGGGGGGGCACTTGCGAAACCCTTCGTAACAAAAATAGAAGCTCTTGACAGGATGGGATATTTAAGCATCGCCCCGGAGACGTATCTAAAAAGACTAGTTGTGGCTGGATTGCATAGAGTATACGAGATAGCCGTATGCTTTAGAAATGAAGATATAGACGTTACACACTATCCTGAGTTCATACAACTAGAAGCCTACAAAGCGTTTGGAGACTGGAATGACATTTTAGATTTGACTGAGGAGCTTGTTGCGGAATCTGTTAAAGCAGTATACGGAGATTATAAAGTTGAAATAACAAAACCAGATGGGGAAAAAGAAACGCTTGACTTCTCCAGGCCATTTAAGAAAATGACTTTAGAGGAAGCTGTTGAGACCTATGGAGGGATAAACATAAAGAACAAAACTCACGAAGAGTTAGTGGAGATAGCAAAGCAGCTTGGAGTAGGAATAGACGACCCCAGAAAAGGGAAGCTAGTCGAAAACATTTTTGAAAAAGTAGCTGAGAAAAAGCTGAGGAACCCGACATTTATAACACTGTTCCCAAGAGACATTTCTCCGCTTGCTAGACCATATAGGGTAGATCCTAATTATGCAGAAAGATTCGAGCTCTACATTGCTGGAATGGAAGTTGGAAACGGATATTCCGAGCTTAACAATCCTATAATACAGTATATGGCATTTAAAGAGGAAGAAGAGTTGAGAAAGAAAGCAGGAAGAGGAACGGAAACGCACCCAATGGACAAGGACTTCATAAGGGCGTTAGAATATGGTCTGCCTCCAACAGGAGGTACGGGCATCGGATTATACAGACTAATCCAGATACTTTCTGGTCTGCCATCTATAAAAGATGTTATACCATTCACTTACGTAATACCAGACGACTTCCAGACGCTAGCAGAAATAGAACCTAAGCTCATAGAGTTCTATAAAGATTTATATGTTAAAGAATAGTACAAGATTTTACTTTACACTTAAATATTTTTCAAAATGATTACGAATTTCGCATAATTTTCAATATATTATTCGCATTTTAAAAATTAATATTAAGCCTATTTTTATAATAGATGTTTCAAATGCTATGTTTTTGCATTGAATCGGAAGGTGAGGTATTTGGATGACATAAATCCAGAAGAATTTAGTGAGTGGTTTGACACTGTTATTAAAGAAGCAGAGATTTATGACTATGGAAGATATCCAGTGAAAGGAATGGGTGTATGGATGCCATATGGGTTTGCATTAAGAAAAAATATTATAGAGCTGATAAGAAAAGAGCACGATTCTAAAGGTCACGAAGAAATCCTACTCCCTCTTCTTATACCTGAGGACTTGCTAATAAAAGAGGAAGAACATATAAGAGGGTTCAGAGATGAAGTATATTGGGTCACACATGGAGGCCTCGATGAATTAGATGTCAAGCTTGCCCTGAGGCCAACAAGCGAGACTTCTATAAGCTTGATGGAGAGTTACTGGCTTAATAGTTACAAGCAACTACCGAAGAAATTCTACCAGATAGTAAGCATTTTCAGATATGAGACCAAAGCTACAAGAGCGATGATAAGGCTGAGGGAGGTATCGACTTTTAAGGAAGCGCATACTGCTCACTCAACTTTTGAAGATGCAGACAGGCAGGTAAGGGAAGCAATTGAAATATATAGTACAATATTTGACCAGCTAGGGATCCCATACGTCATATCAAAAAGACCTGATTTTGATAAGTTTGCTGGAGCGCTTTATACAATAGCTTTTGACACAGTTATGCCTGATGGGAAAGTTCTCCAAGTTGGAACGGTTCACCACTTAGGGCAAAACTTCTCAAAATCGCTTGATGTTAAAGTATTGCAGGAAAATGGAGAAAATGACTATGTGTGGCAGACAAGCTATGGATTATCGGATAGAGTAATTGCATCAACCATTTCGATACACGGAGATAAAAGAGGGCTCATTCTTCCATATATTATCGCTCCTATAAAAGTCGTTATAATACCTATATATTTCAATGATGAGGAGAAAAAAGGCGTCATAGAATATTCGGAAGAGATTAGGAATGAGCTAGAAAATTGTGGAATCAGAACTGTTATTGATACTAGAACAGAGCTAACTCCTGGAAAGAAGTTTTATGATTGGGAGCTGAGGGGGGTGCCAATAAGGCTAGAGATAGGAAAAAGGGAGATCTCTTCTAAAACAGTGGTCATAGTAACAAGGGATGAGCTAAAGAAAAAGAGCATAGCCAGGGAAAAAATCTGTGAAAGTGTCAGGAAGGAAGGAGAAGAGATAGATAAGAGATTGAGAGAAAGAGCGAAGAAGAAAATGGAGGAAAAGATATCGAAAGTAGAAAAACTAGAGCTGACTATGGAGTATGGAGAAAGGGTCAGGGGAATAATAGAGGTTCCTTGGTGTGGTAGCGAGGACTGCGCTTTAAAGATGCAGGAAAGAACCGGCATAAGGGTTCTTGGCTCTCCGATAGAAAAGCCCGAATGGATAAAGGGAAAAACCTGCCCAGTGTGCGGCAGGAATGCAGTTACTTCTTTAAGGCTGGCAAAGACTTACTAAACTAATAAATAAATCTTTATTCTTCTACTTTTATAGTGGTGAGAGATTTTTTGAAGGAAAAATATGAATGCGTTGTTTGCGGAAAGGTCTTTTATGAAGGACAAGGCATAAGAATAAAGAGAGAAGGCTTGCAACTAGACTTTCATTCATCAAAATGTGCAGCTCTCTTTTTTAAGAGATTAATAGAAGAATCTCCTTCAGCCGAATGCGTTTCAGAAACAGCAAAAAAATTAATAGATGAGTTTAAAGAGTTAAGAGAAAAAAGATCTAAGAAGCATATATAAATATGAGGAGAGGATAGTGGCTAACGAAATATTGGAAAAGGCAAGGGAGTTTTGCGAGCAAGAGTACGAAGATAGCATGCTATACGCGTATATTGCAAGCAAAGAAAAGGATGAAAATAGGAGGAAGATTTTAGAAGCGATCGCTAAAGATGAAGAAGGGCATTATAAATTCTGGAAAAAGCTTTACGGAAAAGATTGCAAGACGGAGAGTATTAATTCAAAGATGCTCTTCTTTCTTTTCTTGCGAAAGCTATTCGGAATAACTTTTACTTTAAAATACTTAGAAAATAAAGAAAAAAAGGCAATTGAAAGCTATAAGAAAATGCTAAGCGAACTCAAAGGCGAAGATGCTCAAGTGCTTATGAAGATAATTCAAGACGAAGAAATTCATGAGAAGACAGAAATTCAGTCTTTAGATGAGAAGGTTGTTAGATATATGAGCTTTATAATATTGGGACTTGCAGATGCCATAGTTGAGATAAACGGGGTTCATGCAGGATTCTTGGGAGTCACCGAATCGACTATTGTTACGGGAATTGCTGGTATGGTAGTCGGAGTTTCCGCTGCGATTTCAATGGCATCTGCAGCATATTTACAAGCAAAGCATGAAGCTGGAAAGTCTCCAAGGACTTCCGCGCTCATGACCGGTTTGGCTTACATCTCTGCGGTTTCAGTATTAGCTCTGCCTTACTTTTTAATAAGGAAAATGCTAACTGCATTTTTGGTATCAATATCAATCGCAATTTTAATGATCGCAAGTTTCACTTATTATGGTTCTACGCTTCAGGAAAAAGATTTTAAGAGGGAATTTATTGAGTCTACTTTATTAATGCTTGGAACAGCTTTTGTGACATATTTCTTTGGCGATCTCTTGGGTACGGCTTTCGGAATAAGAGGGATTCTTTGATCCGAATCTCGAATGAGTACCGAATAAATCCCGACTTTTTCCACAGATTGTTCATTTTATTTTTTTTATTGACATCATGATATGGTGCAGAAGTCTCGATGAAATCGGCTGAAAGAGATGCTTTTAAAAGCGATGCATTAGTCGCACACCACTTCTGGAATACTGCAGGAGGATCTGAGCTTTTAAGCGCCAGCGTTGCCTTAGCTTTTAGCCTTATAGGTTATATGCCAACTCTCGTCTCTGTATCTAAGATAGATGACCTTGTTATTAAGAAATCCTTTGGAATTGATCTTTCTTCGTTCCCGAGAACTCATGCTGCAATTAGTATAAACAGCTTTGGGCTAATGATGAGAATACTCCTGAGAAGGGAAATAAATAAAGTTATAAAATCTACAGACCCGGAGTTTCTCTTTGTGGACTCTCCGTTCTATGATGGTAATAAAGTAAGAAAAAACGGCATAAAGGTTATCGAATATATACATTTTCCAATAGAAGCATATTTTATGAGCTTAAATGATAGAAAAATCAACTTAAACGGTGACCCTTACATCAAAGAGAACTATAATGGAATAATAGGTTCACTATATTTTTCGATGTTTGGAAAGATTTCATCAAAATTTAAAAGAGAGAATCCTTTCGATAGTGCTCACCTCGTTCTCGTTAATTCAGAGTATGTTGCTAAGATAGTCAGTTCTATATATTCTCAGAAGCCCAAGGTTCTAAATCCTCCTATTCCTCCAAACAATATTGACCCTTCAGAACTCAAGGATTTTTCATCTAGAGAGAACAGCATCGTGCTACTGGGAAGATTTTCAAGGGAAAAAAGGTATCATTGGGTAATAGAAAATATTGTTCCTAAAGTTGTTAATGAAGTTGGTGATTCGAAGTTTTATTTTGTAGGATATTCGAAAGGGAGAAGGTCGGCTTCTTATGTAAATGAGCTTGTAAGCATTTTAAACAAACTTAACATAAGCTACTCTTTCGATATTAGAAAAAATGCAAGAGTTTATCTATTAGAGAACCTTGATAAAGAGATAGTTAACGAAGTGTTGAGGAGATCTAAGGTTCTTCTTCACGCTACTATTAATGAGCACTGGGGCATTTCAATAGCTGAAGGAATGTCATTTGGACTTCCAGTTGTTATTCATAAAAGTGGAGGACTATGGAGCGATCTAGCACTAGCAGGAAAAAGCGGAGTTGGATATGAAAATGCAGAAGAAGCAATACAGGAAATAGTAAAGTTAATAAACGATGAAAAAACATGGAGGCATTATTCCTCAATGTCATTGAGGAGGTCAGATGATCTAAGAATCGAAAAATTTGTCCAACGTTTCAATGAATATATAAAGAAAATGTAATCTCCTACCTATATTAAAAAGAAATAACAAATTTCACTAAGCTTAGAAGACTAGATTTTCTCTTGCAATTGTTATCATAATTGATGCTACAAAAATTTTTCAAATAGAGGTCTAATGGATTGGTAATTAGGAGTTATGCTATATCAATAAAAGCTTCAACGGATAGTGTTTTCGTAAAAATATCAAAAAGGATAGATTCGCCGATCATTTTATATGTTAACAAAGATGATATAAATCAAACATATATGGTTATAATTCATACAAATTTACTAGAAATTGGAACTGTTTTAAATTTTCTACAAAAAATAAACATGAACGAAAAACGAAAATATTAACCGTTAAAGAATATCGAATATCTAGAGATCGTTATCAGCCGTAGTCCAAATAAGCAATACTGCAACTATTCCTCCGAGCACCGGACCAAGCGTTCTTAAAAGTATAAGTCCTGGATCGGCATAAAATCGTTTACTTTACCTTTCGCATTTATCATATCAAAAAAGTTCAATATTCAACAAAATTGTCATCTTTATCGATTACTGGTAAAGAGGAAAGCCTATGTTTAAGCATTACGTTCAGTGCTTTGTTAGCATCATCGTCTGAATTAATTACCAGTTCTTTTGTACTTTCACAGTCTTTAACTTTTAGTTCCATAAAAAGAGGGGTACAGAATGTTCTTTAATATAAGCAGGAGAATCTCTTTTTGTCGGAACTTGAGACCTGTATATGCTGTAATCTCCAGATACTGTATATGCAGTAGCTACAGCAATCATTGCATATGGTAACAAATGATAACTTCCCGTGCCGTAACTAGTACCCAAGATTTCAGGAAAAATTAAGCCAAAAATTCCTGTTATGAGCCCGCCTATGACGGGTTTTTAAATAATTGTTAGCTTTCCAATTTTTAAACGAGTCATTTATGAAATAAAAAATTTTAACATATAATATGGCAATCAAGCCGTCAACTATACCAAGAATGAAGTATAAGGGGAAGGTTGAAGGGACAAAAGATCCTATATAATTTCCGAATATGGGAGGGAATCCAATTACAGATCCAAAAATAGTGTATCCTACAGCGGATGCAACAAGTGATGGAAGTATAACCTCAGTTTCAAAGTCTTTTTTATATATAATATTTCTCCAGCAAGAAGCGCTCCTCTAATAGTGCTTTAAATATAGATCCTATACCAGTTCCTATACCTATTGCTACCATCATCCTTCTATCTTCAGGAGATAGATGAAATAAGTCTGCAATTATCGAACCTATTCCTGCACTTAACTGCGCTGTTGGTCCCTCTCTTCCTGCACTTCCTCCGGATTATATCGTTATTGCAGAAGCAATAAGTTTAACTAATGGTATTCTTCTTCTAATTTTACCTTGCATCCTGTGAAAAGCATTTATTGCAGCATTAGTTCCATGTCCTTCAGCTTCTGGTGTCCATGTATAAACTATTAACCCTGAAATTAGCCCCCAAAGCTGTAGAAATAGGTATTAGCCAAATTCTTTTTTGCCTGATAGTAGTAGTTCAACGACCTACTTTCGCCCAGCGGGGTTAGTAACTTTAGCCCTACGAATTTTTCCATGAATAGGAATTCCATAAACTTATAGGGAAAAATAAAAAGCAAGTGCTGAAAGTCCAGCAGCTACACCTAAAATAATTCCAAGAATATACCACTTTGTATATGGAGATATCTCGTCAATTTTTTCATCATCAAAGGTCATCTCTAATTCCTGCGAATAGTACAAGACATCTTTAATATTGATTATAGGTGGGTAGTATAGCTACTAAATACATATAATAAAATAAAAAAAGCTAAAAAGCATTAAGATTACAAGGTTCAAAATGACGGTGATTGTCCGTAAAAATACTAATACTTTCAGACATACATGGAAATTATGATGCGCTTTAAACAGTAATTGATCATGTTAAAGCGTGGAACGAAGTATGGATATCAAGAGATTTAGTGGATTACGGCCCGAGCCGGAAAAAGTTATAGACTTAGTAAGAGATCAATCCAAGGATTATACTTTCAGGAAATCACGACTTTGCTGTAGCCTACAATATTGATTGTGGATGCGGAGAGAAAACGAATGAATTAAGCGTATATACCAGAACCGAAATTTCTTTTAAGATCCTATCGGAAGAATATATAGCTTGGCTTAGAAGCTTCAAACCTATAGCAAACCTCGAGTTAGATGAAGAGAAAATAACTTTAGTATACGGCTCTCCAAGAAACCTGCTTTACGAATATATGTATCCAAGCTTATCATTTGAAATTTTAGGACGATGCTCTCTTCTTCTCTATTGTTACATGATAAGAAAAAGAGATAACGAGCAAAGAATTGCCTTCGCAGGTCATACACAATATTCTCATGGATTTAAAAATAGATTAAAATCGAGTTCTAAATCCTGGCAGTGTAGGTCAACCAAAAGATGAAGGTTCATGAGCTTCTTTTGGAATTTTAGATACAGAAAGTTTTAAATTCGAAATATATCTCGTTAAATACGATATAAGCAATGTCATTGCTAAGCTTAAGAATCTACTGACCTCCCCTCCCCCTTGCCCTAAATGGCGAGCCTTCAGTTGTAAAGGATAGAAATAGTTATGAAAAATTATCTAATATTTTAACAAATGGAAAAGCATAAGCTCTTAAGCAGAAAGCAGAATTTTGAACACAAAATTGCGTTATTATAAAATTATAAAAATATACGTCTATTTTTAAATATTCTAATAAAGTTTATATCTTAAAATTCCAGCCACTCCTCCAAAGGAAGATTTTAGCCACTCACCCTCTGGGGTGTCTTCAGGTACTATTACTATTTCAGCATTTGACTTCTTTGCTACTGCTTCCATTTCATCTATATTAGGATGAGACTCAATTATCAGCAATGTCTGCAAGGCGCCAATTTCTGCAGCATGCTTCACCTCTTCAATCCCAAAAACATAAAGCCCATCGGCTTTTGCCATGTGAAGTTTTAGCTCTTCAGCTTTCTTGACAATATCAGAATATCTGTGATCTTGAAGCACATCCTCAGCCTTTAGGACGAGCTCTCTTAGTCCCGCTTCTCCCTGATAGCCGACATCTATTAATTTATTTATGACCAAGTCTCTGAATCTTTTTTCAAGATATTCTCCGGTGACGAAATCTTGTTTGCTGTAGCCAGGGCCTCCAATTAATATGCCTTTGAGCTTTCCTTCGAGGAGTAGCGGCTCAAATAGTTGCTTCGCTCTTTCTGCAACGGTTTTGTAGAAGTCCTCGACCATCTGTTCAATAATCCTGTCGAACCTCCTTTGGCTCTGTCCTCCTTTTGTGTGCTTGCCAGGGATGTAACTCATAAAGTTGTCAAGCATTTGGATCGTTGTACCTTTAAGTAGCCCAATCGTAGCCTCATCTCTTTCTATCAATATTAGACCATAGTAATCCTTCTCAGATATCATATCTTCAAGATATTCTACATGGAACCACTTGTCTGTTCTGTAGAAATAGATCTTCACTGGTTCAGGCGGAGAAAACATCAGGCATATTTCTTTATTAGTATCGCTGTTTTTCCCGCAAAAAAGGACAAGCCCGTTTTCAGGAACTTTATTTATACTAGATAATCTATCTATAGCCATGCTAAGTGATGTCTGAACAGCATCTTTCGTCCTTTTTAGCTTTATGTTATCAGTTATGCTAAGCTCTTCTCTAAGCATATTAACAACATCGCTTATCGGTCTGCCTGGAGGAATGTACAAAGATAGTAGAGTTGTTGCTGGAGCTACCCACTGCTTCAGCTCCTTAACAATAGCCTTAAGATGTTCCTTAGAAATTAAGTAGCTTGACGACACTTCTGGCACCAACTTCAGTCTTGAACTTTTAAACATTTAAAATCAAAGGTAATCAATTTTTCTGAAAAGTGGGGCCGCGGGGATTTGAACCCCGGACCACGAGGGCCCAAGCCTCGCATCCTACCAAGCTAGACGACGGCCCCTTGTAATATTTTTATTTTAAATGCAGGTTTTAAAAATTGCTAACATTCTTTTCAATTATTAATTTTTTGCTAAAAAATTTTTTAATTGTTTAATCTTCTTCAGGAATGTCAAGCTTTAATTCATTGACAAGCTCTTTATATCTATTCCTTACAGTGACCTCTGTGACTCCTGCAATATTTGCTATTTCTTTCTGAGTTCTCTTCTCGTTTTCTAATAAAGTTGCAACATATATTGCAGCCGCCGCTAAGCCAGCAGGATCCTTTCCTGCAGTAAGGGCCTTCTGTTTAGCGATCTTGACTATCCTTGCAGCAATATTCATTGCCTTTCCACTGAGATCTAACAGGCTACCCATCCTTGGAATGTAATCTATAGGATCTGCTATGGGAACTTTAAGCTGTAGCTCCTTTACCAGAAGCCTATAACATCTCGCGATCTCTTTCCTATTAGCCCTTGTATGCAGAGAGATTTCATCGAGCGTTCTAGGTAGCTTCTTCAATCTGCATGCAACATATACTGAAGCGGCGATAACGCTTTCTATACTCCTCCCTCTAACTAATCCCTTTTCTACAGCTTTTCTATAAATAACTGCCGCTTCTTCTCTTACTGCTCTATTTAAGTGAAGCTGATTGGAAAGCCTATCTAGCTCGTTCATAGCTTGAGCGAGGTTTCTATCGATGCTAGACTGTATTCTACTTCGTATCTGCCACTTCCTATATCTAAGAAATTCGAGCCTCTTTTTTGGCTCAAGCTTTTTACCGCTGGCATCACGGTCTCTCCAGTCAATTAAGGTTGTCAATCCTCTATCATGAACAGTTGGAGATAGTGGCCCCCCTATTCTGCTCCTTTTTTCCTTCTCTTCTGGCGTAAAGGCGCGCCACTCGGGTCCTTGATTAACCAACTTTTGCTCTAGAACTTCTCCCGTTTCTGTGCAAATATACTCTCCCCTTTCCGGATCAAATACAATAGCGTTTGGCGGGCAACCACTTTCATTTTCGCTTTTTCTAGCTTCTTCCTTCTTTTTTTCTTTAGAAGCTTCAGAACTCATAACAAATTTCCACCTGATTAAGAAAGAAGATCCAATTTATATATTGGTTTAAAAAATAGTATATAAAATTTTCGGTTAATTATTTATAAATTTTTCGTTAGCTTACTACTATTATACTTTCTTCAGGAAATCCGAACTGTATGAGAATTTCTTTAAGAGCACTTCTATGATCTCCCTGGAGCTCTATCCTGCCATTCTTTGCAGTACCGCCTGTCGCCAATTTAGTCTTTAGCTGAGAAGCAAGTTTCTTTATATCTACTTCTTTTTCATCAATACCTTCTATTATTGTTACTTCTTTTCCAAACTTTCTCTTTTCAAGCCTAATTTTTATAAGTTGCTGTTCTTTTGCGAGCTGTTCACAGAGTTCGGGTGGTAGACCTCCACATATAGAATCTATATCTTTCTTCTCCATTTGTATTGCAACCTTCCTCCATCAATAAGATTAAATGCGAGAACCTATATATAAATTTTGGTTAAAATTTTTTTGAGCTTATGATCTTCTGAATTCTGATCGCATAATAAATATTAATATTAAACTAATCACCAAGAATTAAAAGTAGAAATCTTTCACTTCAAAAATTTGAATAAAACATTTTAGAAATTGTTGCAAAAAAAGGGCCCGTCGCCTAGCCAGGATCAGGGCACCGGCCTGCGAAGCCGGGGATCCCGGGTTCAAATCCCGGCGGGCCCGCATCTTTTTATAAAGATTTTTATATTCTTTCAAATGAAAGAAGTATAGGATTTTACTTAAATTTATTTAAATTTATGCAAAGTATTGAACTGCCATCCTCTCCTACTCTAAATATGCAGGCTTTAAGTTTCAATATAACTATTTTATAGCATGGAAATTTGCAAATAAAGAAATAACGAAAAGTTTAAAAAGTTAAATATATTTTTAACATTGAAAAATAAAAATATACTTAAGCTAAAACCATAATCTTTTTATTTCTTTTTTTTAAATAACTAATTTAAAATATATAACTAAAATATACTCATAGGTGTTAGAGTTGCAAGGTAAATCGCTCAACAGGCTAAGATTACTATTATTATTTGCTTCAATACTTTTGATTTCAATTATAGGAACAATGGCATATGCGCAGACAACAACAGGTTCAGAAACTGCTGGATATAAGGCAATTGGCGCTGGATTAGCTATAGGACTGGCAGGTATAGGAGGGGGCATAGCAGTCGCTAGGACAGGAGCAGCTGGATTAAGTGTGCTCTCTGAAAAGCCCGAAGCATTTGGGACAGTACTTCTCATAGTGGCACTTGGAGAAGGAATTGCTATATATGGGCTAATAATTGCAATCCTTGTAATAATAATTCTTTAAAACATTTGAATAAATAAATCGTTTTCAATCCAAAAATGTATAAAAAGTGGACCGGCCGGGATTTGAACCCGGGACCTCTGCCGTGCGAGGGCAGCGCTCTTCCAGCTGAGCTACCGGCCCTCA